>JBQTKE010000258.1:0-28098 GCA_052386435.1 Myxococcaceae bacterium | reverse complement strand
GGGGACTGGGCGATCGGCGGTGGCTTCGGAGGCGACCTCTCGCGGCATGAACATCGACCGACTGAGTCCTTCTATCGCCTCCAGAACCCGCTCGTCCTTAATCCCACGCCAACGCAGCTCCGCCGCCAGCTCGGTGTCTCCCATATGCCGTGAACGTTACGCCTGCTCCCGCCCGGCTGCTCGCTGACCGTTGAGCAGTGGTCACGAAAAAGGACAAGCGGTGTTTGGGGGCAGACACCCCGCCCCGGCTCACCCCACCCGAGCCAGCGCCAGCCGTCCTTCCCAACGTTCCTCGAGCGCCTTGGCCAGACCTTGGTGCTCATCCGCGGACAGCGAAGGATCGCGCTCGATTATCTCCCGCGCCCGTTCGCGCGCTTCATTCAAGAGCGCGCCGTCACGGGTCAGGTTGGCCACCGCCAATTCAGGTAGACCGCTCTGGCGCGTCCCCAAGAACTCACCGGGGCCACGAATTTCCAGGTCCTTCTGCGCGATCACGAATCCATCCGTGCTCCGCTCCATGACCTGCAGCCGCTCCGACGAGTCCTGCGACCGCGCGTACCCGGCGATTAGAAAGCAGAAGCTCTTCGCGGCGCCACGTCCCACGCGACCGCGAAGCTGGTGCAGCTGAGAAAGGCCAAAGCGCTCCGCCGCCTCAATCACCATCACCGACGCGTTGGGAACGTCGACGCCCACTTCGACCACCGTGGTGCAAACCAGAATCTGCAGCCTGTTGTCGCGGAATTCGGCCATCACCGCTTCCTTCTCTTCCGCCTTCATCCGCCCGTGCAGCAGGCCCACCTGGTAGTCCGGGAACAGCGCGCGAATCCGCTCGGCGCCTTGAGTCGCGTCGGCAAGGTCGACCTTCTCTGACTCTTCCACGAGCGGATAGACCACGTAGGCCTGCCGTCCTGCCTTGAGCTCCGCGGTCATCGCCTCGTAGACGCGCTCGCGTGCCTTCTCCACGTAGACGCGGGTGACGATCGGCGTGCGGCCTGGCGGAAGCTCGTCGATCACCGAGAGGTCCAGGTCGCCATAGAGCGTCATCGACAGGGTGCGCGGTATGGGCGTGGCCGTCATCACCAACACATCCGGACGACGACCCTTGTTCATCAACGCGTGACGCTGAATCACCCCGAACCGGTGCTGCTCGTCGATCACCACGAAGCCCAGGTTCTTGAACTCCACCTCCCCTTGAATCAGCGCGTGGGTTCCTACGGCCACGTGCACCGCGCCGTCTCTTACTTCGTCGCGCGCCAGCCGCTTCTCCTTCTGCGTCCCTGCCGACGTGAGCAACCCGACCTTGTATCCAAGAGGCCCGAGCACCCGCTGGAAGCCGCGCCAGTGCTGCTCCGCCAGAATTTCCGTGGGCGCCATGACCGCGACTTGGAAACCGTCCTGCAGCGCGATCGCCGCCGTGACTTGAGCGACCGCGGTCTTGCCGGAGCCGACATCGCCCTGAAGCAACCGGTGCATCGGCTCTTCATCGGCCATGTCTCTGAGAATCTCATCCACCACCCGCGCCTGCGCGCCTGTGAGCGTGAATGGCAAGGCGCTTTTCGCCCGCTGTAACCGTTCGGCCGCAGTGTTGAACGCATACCCCGGGTCGACCTTGATTCCTTGCCTCTTCGCGGCGATCCCCAGCTGCAGAAAGAACAGCTCATCAAACGCGAGCCGCTGGTGCGCCGCGGTCTGATGAGGGTCCTCCAGCGCGATCTCTTCACCGGGGAAGTGAATGTCCCGAATCGCTTCCGACAACCCGACCAGTCCCAGCTCTTGCAGCAGCGCGGGCGGCAGCGGCTCTTCCAAGTAATGCGCATACTCCGCGCAGATGCGGTGGGCGAGCTCACGGAACGTCCGCTGTTCGTGGCGCTCGAAGCCCGAGTACACCGGGACAATCCGGTTGAAATGAATCGAAGACGCCGCGTCGAGATCCTCGGCCGGCTCGATCTCAGGATGAGGAATCTCTCGGCCCGAAGGCGACGCACGCACGTCACCCGAGAGCACCAACCGCTTCCCAATCGGAAAGCGCGCCTTCAACCAAGGACCAGACTGGAAGTACGTCGCGGCAATGCTCCCGCTCGCGTCCGCCAGCACCGCGCGGAACATCCGGCGACCCCCGCGCGTCGGAACCTCACCTGCCGTGCGAACAGTGGCGACCGTGACCCCGCGCTCGCCGATGCGCAGCTGTGAGATCATCTGAAGCTGGCGCCGATCCTCGTACGCACGAGGGATCATGAAGAGAATGTCGCCGACCCGCTGAATCCCCTTCCTGTTGAGGATCCCCACCAGCCGGGGATTGAGCTTCCAACTCACGCTCTTGAGCGGAAGCGACAGAGGTCCAGCGCGTGGCGCGATCGACAACAGACGGGCTTCTTCCGACGCCGCGGGATCGTCGCTCGACTTCTTCGCCTTATCCGCGCGCTTCGCGGAAGCTGAAGGCGACGCCGGAGCAATGGCCGAGGTCTTTCGCGCGCTGGTCTTCTCTTCCTTCTTCGCGCGAGGCTCCTCCAGCGTTTCCGCCACCAGAACAGCGCCAGGCTTCTGCGCAAGCTGGCCCTGTCCACCGACGCTCAATCCTTCAAGTTCAGGCGGCAGCGACACACCGGCACTCATCAGCGCGGCGATCACCTGCTTCAGCGCCGTCTTCCGCGTTTCCACCTGCGCATCGTCGACATGAAGGAGCGCAGAACACAGCAGCGCGATCGTCTCCGGCGGCACCAACGCTGTCGCCGCCTCCACCGCGCGCGCCACCGGCGTCTTCAGATCCTTCACGGACGAAAGCCGCGCGAAGTCCCGCTCACACGCGTAGCGCAGAGGTCCAACCAGCGCTGCGAGGGGATGAGCGTTCACGGAGCGAATCCTAGCCGTGACGCCTGACTACTCCTCGTCGATGAACTGAATGTCGCTGAGCTCGTACTCACGCGCCCCGCCCGGGCTCTGCACCGTTGCGACATCGCCCTTCTTCTTGCCGATCAGCGCACGCGCCACCGGAGAGGTGATGGAGATCCACCGCTTCTTGAGATCTGCTTCGGTCTCGCCGACGATCCGATAGCTGACTTCCTTCTCCGTCTCTTGATCGATCAGCACCACCGTCGCGCCAAAGACCACGGCGTCGCCCTTGAGCTTGGAGACGTCAATAACCTCGGCCTGCGCGATCCAGCCATTGAGGTCCATAATCCGGCCCTCGATGTGACCCTGCTTCTCTTTGGCCGCGTGATACTCCGCGTTCTCTCGAAGGTCACCGTGGGCGCGCGCGACTTCGATCTCGCGGCTGATCTTGCCCCGCTCAACGCTGGTGAGATGTTTCAGCTCGTCCTTGAGCTTGCGCAGGCCGGACGCAGTCATGGGAATGCTCATAATGGCGCGAAAACCTAAGAGAAACCCAAGATGTGGTCAATCCTGCTCAACCCAATTGGAGCCGATCCACCTTCAGCACTACGCTTCCAGACCGTGCTCTCCGTCAAGGACATGAGGGTGATGGCCGCAACCCTTTCGCTGGAGAAGTTCCGCAAGCAATTGGGACCCTTCGCGCTGATCCAGCGGCCCCCCTCCGAGGCCGGGAGGGAGACCGGCATCCCCGGACAGACCGCGATGGCGAAGCAGGCGGACATCTCGCAAGGCGTCCTCTCGCTCCTCTTCGAATTCGAGGACCTCGCGGTGTGCACCCTTCCCCCGCTGGGAGGTGTGGATCAGCTCACCATCGGCCGGCTTCCGGACTGTGAGCTCGTCGTCGATCAACCTTCGGTCTCCAAGCGCCACGCCGTGCTTCGCTGGAATGGAGAACAGAAGAGCTGCACCGTGAATGACTTGGGGTCGACCAATGGCACGTACCTGAATGACTCCATCCTGGTGCGCCGCGAAACCCTGCTGCGCGACGGGGACATCCTGTCGTTCGGAGACGTTCAGTTCTGGTACCTGCTGACCGACACGCTGCACCGCAAGCTCGGGTCGGTGAGCGGCTCCTACAAGCTGGGCGCGCGCAGCGGCTAGCATTGTGAAACCCAAGGCCCGTGGTCTTCTCTTGGGCCACCTAACGCCTCCGCGCGCAGTTGGTACGGGAGCGCGCGGAAGCCGCGGTTCGAGCGCGAGACGAGCTCCTCACGGGACCTTGGAAACGTGTGCAGAAGATTGGATGTGCCTGTTATCCCTGTGGAACCCATGCCCTCTTCCCGGCGGCTCAAGATCCTCGAAGGCATTCAGGCGGCGCCCAAGGATCAATGGAACGCCCTCCTCGGCCCGGATCCCGTTCCGTTCCTGCGCTGGGAATGGCTGAACGCTTTGGAGGAATCGGAGAGTGCCTGCGAAGAGACCGGCTGGGCACCGCACCATCTGACTCTGTGGGAAGGAGACACCCTGATCGGCGCGGCGCCCGCGTACCGCAAGTTCCACAGCATGGGCGAGTACGTCTACGACTTTTCCTGGGCCCAAGCCGCGCAGCAGATGGGGATTCCTTACTACCCCAAACTGCTCGTGGGCGTGCCGCTGTCTCCCATCACCGCGCCGCGTTTTCTCGCGCGCGATTCGAAACGATTGCCCGAGATCCGGAAGGAGCTGCTGGCGGCGGCGATCGACTCTGGCCAAGAAACGGGCTGCTCCTCGGTGCACGTCATCTTCCCGCCTGAGCAAGAAGCGCTCACGCTCGAGTCCTACGGCCTCTCTCGCCGGACCGGGATGCAGTACCACTGGCGCAATCCCGGCTACCGAACCTACGAGGATTACCTCTCACGCTTTTCGTCAAAGCGGCGCAATCAACTGCGCAGAGAACGCGCCGCAGCTGAGGCCCAAGGCATCACCCTGCGAACCATTCGGGGCGCGACGCTCGACGAACGCCACTCGCGGCTGGCGTTCAAGCTCTACGAGTCCACGTGCGAGAAGAACGCCTGGGGACGAGTGCAGCTGAATCAAGGTTTCTTCGATCGCACGTTTCAGTCACTGCCCGAATTCGTCGAGATCGTCGAGGCAGTGAGAGGCAACAAGGTCCTCGCCGGCGCCTTTAACCTCTCCACCTCAACGCGACTCTTCGGACGCTACTGGGGCTGCTTCGAGGATCACCCGTTCCTCCACTTCAACGTCTGCCTCTACCACTCCGTCGACGACTGCATTCAGCGAGGGCTAAAGGCGTTCGAACCAGGGGCAGGAGGCGAACACAAGATCTCTCGCGGCTTCGAACCCACTGCGATTCACAGCGTGCACAAGATCTTCGACGACCGGCTCGATCGCGCCGTAGAAAACTTCGTCCACCGAGAGCGCGCGCAACTGCAGCCGATCATCGATACCTCCGCGGAAATCTCGGGCATGAAGCCGTGGCCCGGCTGAATTGCCCTCGAGATCCGCTCACGCCACGAGGCACCTGCTACGATCGAAATGTCCTGAGCGGCGGCGGCGCTGGCACAGGCACTGGACGTGGTGGGGGATTCAAACCACGGAACACTGCGCCCGGAGGTTCCAACCGCCCACACAACGACCACGGATCGAGTGGACCCAATGACCCCGGAACCACCCGTCCCCTCCTCACGGCACCAGTAAGGGCCAGCCGGGGGAGCCACCCCAAGAACTTCCTCCCGGGCGAATCGAGGATCCCGGCGCCTGATCAGCGGCGCGCACTGTTCTGCGGCGCCGAAGCCAGTCGGAGTGGAGCGACCTTGAGCTGAGCAACTATGCATTCGCGAGCGTGAGGAAGCCCTCTTCATCAATGCAGAGCGTTCCGTACTTCTTCGCCTTCTGCGCCTTGCTCGACCCGGACTCCGGATCCGCCATCACCAGGTAGCTCAACTCTTTGGTCACGCCTGAGAGCAACGTTCCTCCGCGCTGCTCCACCATCTGCTCCAGCTCTTTGCGCGGCCGCGACAGCGAACCGGTGAAGCAGACTGTTTTGCCCGCGAGAAGACCCGCGGCGGATCGATAGACAGGCTGGACGCCCGCCGCGAGCAACCGGCCGATCTCCTCCTCACGATCCTTCAGGCCATCAACCACGGCTTTGGCCTTCGCAGGACCAACGCCCTGAAGCACAGCCAGCTCTCCGAAGGTCGCCTTCTGCACCTTCTCCAACGTGTCGAAGCCGCCGGCGACGATCGCCTTTGCCGTCTGCAGACCGAACATCTCGATCCCGAGCGCGGTGAGAAACGTCACCAGCGAGAGCGGCAACTGCGCCTTGAGGTTGTCCAACACCTTCTGAGCAATCACCTCACCGCGCCGCTCCAGCCCCGCGATGTCCTGAACGGTCAGTCGGTAGAGATCCGCCGGCTCCTTCACCAGGCCCGCGTCAACGAGCTGCGCGATCAGCTTCTCGCCCCACTCCAGAATCCCCTGCGCGCCAATCCAGTTGAGAAGTCGGCCTTCAACGATCGCGCGGCAGCTCTTGTTGCGACAGACCAAATATTCACCATTGCGCTCCAGCGCCGCCTGACACGTCGTGCACTGGGTCGGCGGCTGCTCCACTGGACCGTGCTTCACCACCACTTCTTCTACGTACGGAATGACATCGTTGCGGCGCGAGACCAGCACGTCGTCACCCACGCCAATTCCGAGTGAAGCCACGTTGCTGACGTTGTGGAGCGACGCTCGCTGCACGTTCGCACCCGCGAGCAACACGGGCTCCACGATGGCCACGGGCGAGACGCGCCCCGAAGGCCCCGTCTCCCACCGGATGTTCACCACCTTGGTCAACTTCACCTGCGACGGGAACTTGAATGCCACCGCCGCGCGAGGACGGTTTCCCTTCTCTCCCAACATGTCCTGCGCACGCACGCTGTTGGCGCGTACGACGAGACCATCAATTTCGTAGTCCAGCTTCGCCCGCAGCTCATTGTTGTAGCGCTGGTGCAGCGCGATCACGCCTTCGAGATTGGTCGCTTCGAAAAACGGAACAAGAAAGCCCAGCGCCTTCAGCCGCTCCAGCTTGAGAACTTCAGTCGGCAGCTCTTCGCCATCGAGATCGTAGACGAAGAGAGACAGCGCCTCGGAGCCCTGGCCATCGAGACGTTTACTGGTGCCCGCCGCTTGATTTCTCGGATTGGTCGCACCCGGGAAGGCAACGCGAAAATCGGAGAGCTTGAAGACGATCTCTCCGCGCACAGTGATCGAGACAGGCTCAGGCAACTTAGACAGCATTCCCTTCATGCGCCGAGCGTTCGCCGTGATCCGCTCACCAAACACACCGTCGCCGCGGGTGATCGCATCCTTGAGAACGCCGTTCTCGTAGGTGACCGCGAGCGACAGACCGTCCAGCTTCTCCGTGACGAAAAGCTCGTTCGAAATCGGGAGCAGCTGATCTTTCGCCGCCAGCTCGTCACAACGCTCAGCCCACTTGCGCAGCTCCTCCTCATCCACCGCCTTGTTTAGCGATCCCATCGGAATCGCGTGGCGCGCCTTCTCCCACTCTTTGACCGCTGGAGCGCCGACAGAAGCAAGGATCGGGTGATCCGGAGCCAGCTCGCGCAGCTCGTCTTCAAGCGCGTCGTAGGCCGCGTCCGAAACCAGCGGCTGCCCGTGGTAATACGCGTCTTTGTACTGCCGAAGGAGCCCTTCAAGCTCGGTAACTCGAGGTGAGGTCTGCATGGCGGTGCAGATAACCCAAACCCTTTGTCCAGCTCAACGCCGCACGCGGTCCTGAATCACGCGCTTCGTCACGGCACGGTCGTGTAATACGGCAGCTCGTCCATCAAAGATTCGCGGCGGATGGAGAAACTGTCCCTGCCAGATTCGAATGGGGCCGCTTCCCAGAATCAGCACCTTTTCCCCGGGCCAATGACGATGAGACCGGAGCCGATGACAAGAACTTTACGAATGTCAGTTCGTTTAGGCATCGGACGGTCGACATATCAGAGCCGTCTGACCCCAGTTAGGCGTATCCTCCCCGCCATGGCCAAGACCGAGAAGAAGTCCGCGAAGTCCGCCGCCAAACCGGCGGCGAAGAAAGAGGCGCCAAAGAAGACCGCTGCCGCGAAGCCGGCTGCGAAACCAGCTGCCAAGGCTGCCGCGAAACCGGCTGCCAAGGCGGCTCCTCCCAGGGCACCCCCTGCGAAGACCGCTCCGAAGACGGATGCGTCCGCGCAGGTGAGTCCGCCCAAGTCCGCTGCCCCTCCGCCGCGGAGGTCCCCCACGCCCACCGATCAGGCGGAGAGTTCCAAGGCGTCGCAGTCACAGGCGCGGGAATTGGAGCAGACCCCACTCCCTCCGCGCTTCCGGATGAATAAGCCGAGCAATCCGTTTGTCGCACAGCATCCGCAACGGCTGGATCATCGGCGCCGGTAGTCGGCGGATGTTGGAGGACTGTCCTCGGCGGAGTCCTGATCGCGTTCGCGCTCACTTGCGGTGACGCGTTCGGGGAACGTCCGGCGTATGCGGTGGAACGGGTACAGCTCGCGATGACGGTTTCGCCCTCGGAATCTCGGGTGCTACCATGCCCGCCCCATGCGACGACTGTTCATCGGGATTCTGCTGATGTTGAGCATTGGAACGGCGCGCGCGCAGGAAGAGACTCCGCCCGCGGCGGAAGAGACTCTCGCGGCGCCTCCTCCCACTGAAGAGCCGGCCCCAACCGAGCCCGCGCCTTCGGGCGAAGAAACGGCGGCACCGGCACCGAAGAAGCAGAAGCGCAAGCCGGCGGTCGACCTCGACGGCGGATCGAAAGATTCGTCAGCGCTGGCCAACAAACCCAGGTCGACTGATGCCGGATCTCCAACGCCCAAGCTCGCAGCGACGGACGGTGGCAGTGGAGCACCCAAGCTCGCAGGGACGCCTGTGTCAGCAGCAGACGCCGGCGCTCCTCTCGCGGGCAAAGCTCTTCCCGCGTCTCCCATCCAAGCTCCCAGCGCACTCTCCACGGAAGCGCAGGGCGCGTTCAAAGTGGCTCGAGCGTTCTTCGACGGACTTCTCGCGGGCGACGCTCGCGGCGCGGCGGCGCTCACCTCTGCGCCGTTCGATCTCGACGACAAGCGGATCCTCTCCAAGGACGATGTCTATCAACGGTTGGTGAAAGAGCTGCGCGACAAGCGGACAGATCTGCTCACGCTCTACGGGATCGAAGTCCTCTCGCCCGCGGACATGGAGAAGAAGTACGGGAAGCCTCCCGCGCGGCTCTCCACGCTGCAATGGAAGAACCCAAACACCTACGTGGCGGTGGCCAACCTCTCTGGTCACGCCGCCATCGCGGTGTTGCGTTCGGGCGGAAGCGACAGCTGGCACGTCGTCGCGTACACGGACTAGCAATTTCGGCTCATCCGAAAGTTGTGGCCGCGACGTCTGGGCTCTAAGTCCTTCGCATGGACACTGAATCCGAGGCGCCGCTTCATCAGTCCGTGCAGTTGGTCACCTCGCTGCTGGACCACGCGGTCTCGGAGCGTTGCGGCTTTGCCACGGTAGACCTGGTCCGTCGTCTCCGCGCCGCGGGCGTCGAGCTTCGAGACGGAACCTTCAAAGGGGGGCGCGATGCATTCAGTCAGCTCTTCAAAACCCTCACGCCGGTGGAAGCCGAGCAGGTCGGACACACCTTCACGCAGCTCTTCCACCTGCTGAACTCGGTCGAAGAGCAGCACCGTATTTCCGTGCTTCGCGCGCGGGACCGCGCTGGGGAAACAGTCCAAGGCTCGATCACCGAGTCCGTGCAGAACCTCAAAGCCTCCCCTGACCGCATTCGCGAAGTTCTCAGTCGCCTGTTCGTGATGCCCGTGCTTACCGCGCATCCCACGGAGGCGCGCCGCAGCACGGTGCTCGACCACCTTGAGGAGATCGCCCGAGGCTTGGAGTCGTGGAACGATCCGCGGCCGGGTGAGCAAGAACGGCGCGAGCTGCTCGCCTCCCTCAAAGAAGACGTGCTGGCGCTGTCTGCGACGCCGGATGTTCGGCCTGCCCGCCCTACTCCCTTGGATGAGATCCGCGCGGGGCTACAGGTCTTCGAGCGCACGCTGTTCGATGTCACGCCCACGGTCATTCGTTCGCTCGAGGATGCACTGACGCGCGCGTTCCCCAATGAAAACTTCGAGGTGCCGCCTTTCCTTCGCTGGGGAACATGGATTGGCGGCGATCGCGACGGAAACCCGTTCGTCACCGCGGAGGTAACCCGCGTGGCGTTGGAACGTCAGCGCACGGCAGCGATTCGAAGCCTACAGCGCGACGCGCGAATGTTGGGACGCGAGCTCTCGGTCACCGCGGTGGGTCTGCCGATCCCCGAAGCGCTGAATCAATCTCTGGAGCTGGAGCGAGAGCGTCAGCCGGAGATCGCCGCGCGCGCCCGGCGTGCCCGAGGCTACGAACCGTGGCGCGAAAAGATCTGGTTCATGCAGGCGCGACTGGACGGGGCTCTGCGCCGAGGTGAAGGTGGCTACGCCGACGTGAAGGAGTACTTGGCCGACTTGGCGCTGCTGCGCAGCTCGCTTCAGGAGCGCGGTCTGAAAACGTTGGCGCAGGGGCGCATCAAGGACGCGGTTCGCCGAGCGGAGAGCTTCGGCTTCCACACTGCGACGATGGATCTGCGTCAACACTCCGCAACGCACGAAGCCGCGGTGGCGGAGCTGCTCGCTCAGGGTGGGAAGCACGACTACCGCAAGCTAGAAGAGGCCCAGCGCGTACAACTGCTTTCGGAGCTTCTCGAGCGCTCGTCGTTGCCGACGCACGGAAAGCTGTCTCCAGAAACGACCGAAGCGCTCACCACACTCACCGTGGTGGGACGCGCCCGGCGCGACATGGGCAACGCCGCCTGCGAGCGGTACGTGGTCAGCTTCACCCGATCCGTCAGCGATCTCTTGGAGGTCCTTTTCCTCGCCCGGTCGGCGGGGCTTGCACCTACTGAGCTGCGACCGGTTCCGCTGCTGGAACAACTGGAGGATCTTCAGAACGCGCAGCAGATCGCGAACGGTTTGCTTTCCATTCGGCCGCTGCGAGCCGCGATCGGCCAAGAGCTGGAGGTGATGGTCGGGTACTCCGACAGTGGCAAGCAGGTGGGCTACGTGCCCAGCTCCGTCGCGCTGGTGAAGGCGCAGGAGAGTCTCGCGGAGGTCGCCAAGGGCGAGGGCGTAGTCCTCACCATCTTCCACGGACGCGGCGGCGCGGTGGGTCGTGGAGGAGGCCCGTCCAACCGCGCGATCAAGGCCCAGCCGCCGGAGGCACTGCAGGGACGACTCCGCCTGACTGAACAAGGCGAGACGATCGCCGCGCGCTATGCCCGCCCTGCCCTCGCCCGCCGCGACTTGGAGCAGATGGTCAGCGCCGTGCTTGCAGCGAGCGTCGACCTTCCCAAGCCACCTCCCGCGGATCAGATCCGCCGGCGCGAGCTTGTACAGAAAGGCGCGGACGCGGCGCTCACCGCGTATCGGCAGCTCGTCTCGGACAGCGATCGTCTTGCCGCTTACGTGGTTCAAGCCACGCCGATTCGCGAGATTTCTCAAATGCGGATCGGCTCACGTCCCGCATCCCGCAGCGCTTCGCCCAAGCTGGAAGATCTGCGCGCCATTCCGTGGGTCTTCTGCTGGAACCAGAGCCGTCAGGGCATTCCCGGTTGGTTCGGCTTGGGCACCGCGCTCGAGGCGATCATCAACGCGGAAGGACTCGCTGCCGCGCAGGTCCTCTACGCACAGTGGCCGTTCTTCAAGGGCATGCTCGACAACGCACAGCTCGCCCTCGCGCGTGCGGACATCGACGTGGCCAGGCAGTACGCACAGCTCGCCGATGAGAAGACTCGCGGTCTGTTTGCTCTGATCCTCGCCGAGCACACCAAGACGACGCAGTTTTTGCTGCAAGTGATCCAGCAGAAGGCGCTCCTCGATCAGTGGCCCACGCTGGCCAACACCGTGCGCCGACGGAACCCTTTCGTCGATGTGCTCAGCCACCTCCAGGTCGAGCTGCTGCGCCGACTTCGCAGCGTCACCGTCGAGGACCAGGAGAAGCTTCGGCCTGCCCTGTTCACCACAATTCAAGGCATCGCCGCAGGACTGCAGACCGCGGGATGACGCAGCACGACGGCCCCGCAGCCCAGAGGCAGCGCGGCACGGAAGGGGTAAGGTGCGGACCCTTTCTTTGAGGCGACCATGAAAAAGAAGCCGACCGAAGACTTGATGCACGCGCTGTGGGGCGGAGATGCGCACGCCATCGAGAAGGTTTTCAAGTCCGGCGTGGACCTGACCGCGCGAGATCGCGAAGGCCGCACACTGCTGATGGAAGCGACACTCGAGAAGCGCGCGGACCTGGTGAAGACGCTGCTCGAGCACGGCGCCGATCCGAAGCTCGCGGATCGCGATGGCGCGACCGCGCTGCACTTCGCGGCGCAGGCGCACCAGCCGGAGATCGTCCAACTGCTCCTCGACGCCGGTGCCCTCGTGGACGCGCAAGACCGCCAGGGCAACACGCCGCTCTTCAAGGCGCTCTCGACCTTCAAAGGAGAGCGGGACGGCGATGCGATCTGGGCACTGCTGCTCGCTGGCGCGGACCGCACCTGTAAGAACACGCACAACGTGTCGCCGGAGGCGCTGGCGCAGCAACCTTCGAACTACGACCTAGGTCAGTTTTTTCGCTAATCCGCCCTAGCGCAGCGAAGCCACAAGCTCGCGCAAACGGGACAGGCCCTTCTCAATGTTCTGTCGCGAGGTCACGAAGCTCATTCGCAGGTAGCCTTCGGCCCCGAAGGGCTGACCCGGGACGGCGGCGACCTTGAAGTCGTTGAGCAGGATCTCGGAGGCCTGAACAGATCCGGTGATGGGCTTGCCTTGGTAGCTCTTGCCGATGATGCCCGTGATGTTCGGGAACACGTAAAAGGCGCCTTCCGGCAAGCGGCACTTCACGCCTTCAGTCGCGTTCAAGCCGTTCACGAAGAGGTCGCGGCGCGCCTTGTACTCGGCGACCATCTTGTCCAGCGAGTCGCGCGGTCCCTGCAGCGCGGCCAGTCCGGCCTTCTGGGTGATCGACGTGGCGTTGGACGTGGACTGGTCTTGAATCATCTGCATCGCCGCGATCAGCTCTTGGGGCCCAGCGGCGTAGCCCAGTCGCCAACCCGTCATCGAGTGCGACTTGCTCAACCCATTCACCACCACCGTACGTGGCGCCAGCTCAGGAGCAACGTTCGCCAGGTTCAGAAACGGGGTGTCGACGTAGAGCAGCTTCTCGTAGATGTCGTCGGTGACGATGAGGCAGCTGTGGTCCTTCAGCGCGCCAGCGATCTCCTGCAGCGCCTGCCTTGACAAGACGGCACCGGTGGGGTTGCTGGGGCTGTTGATGATCACAGCCTTGGTCTTCGAGCTCAGCGCCTTGCGGATCTGCTCCGCGGTGGGGGCGTAACCCTTCGCCTCCTGCGTCTCCACAATCACCGGAGTACCGCCGGCCAACCGGACCATGTCCGGGTAACTCACCCAGTACGGCGCGAAGATGATCACTTCGTCGCCCTCGTTCAGCAGCGCCTGAAACAGGTTGTAGAGCGAGTGCTTCGCGCCGCACGAGACAAGAATCTGGTCGGGCGTGAACGACAGCTTGTTGTCCATCTCCAGCTTCTTGACGATCGCTGCGCGCAGCTCAGGGATACCACCGGTGGCGGTGTACTTGGTGAAGCCCGCCTTGATCGCGGCGATCGCGGCGTCTTTCACGTACTCCGGCGTATCGAAGTCCGGCTCTCCGGCGGCGAAGCCCACGACGTCGACACCTTGCGCGGCCAACGCCTTGGCCTTCGCGTTCAGCGCCAGGGTAGGAGATGGCTTGATCGCATCCAGTCGGCGGGAGAGGTTCATGACCCGCACGAGTACTGCGACGCGCTGCGACGTTCAAGATCTCAGCGAGCGCTTCAGTGCCGTGCCGTAGCGGCACCGCGGAGAACGGCCGCGATGCTCAGCGTTTCAAATTGGCGCGACACGCGACCTAGATACCTCTGAGAACGGCGCTCACGCCCTGCTGGAGGCAGAGGCGAACTTCTCCTTCAATTTCGTCAACACATTCGCCGGAACCATGCTCGCCACGTTGCCGCCGAACGAGGCCACCTCGCGAACCAACTGGGACGAGATGTAAAAATTGTCCTCGCCAGTCATCATGAAGACCGTGTCGATGTTCGGCGCCAGCTTGCGGTTCATGTTCGCGAGCTGAAATTCGTACTCGAAGTCGGACACAGCGCGCAGACCGCGCAACAAGACCTTCACCTTTTTGTGCTGCGCGTAGTCGACCAAGAGTCCGTCGAAGTGATCTACCTCAACGCGCTTGTCTTCCCCCACCGCCTCGCGGATGAGCTGGTAGCGCTCCTTCACAGAGAACAGCGGCGCCTTCTTGGGGTTGTTCGCGATCGCCACGATGAGGCTGTCGAACGTCTCCAGCCCGCGCGCGATGATCGACAAGTGGCCGTTGGTCAGGGGATCGAAAGAACCGGGATAGATTGCAATCTTCATGCGAAGCGGAAGGTTGGGCTGGAGCCCGCGAAAGGTCAAGGAGCGCGGTAAAAGCTCACCACCGTGTCGCCGAACTTCCGCTCGTCGTCCTTCACCAAGGGGCCGAATTCCGCGGGCGAGACTTCACGTTTGTCGTGCTCGACCAGCAGCCTGCCGCCACTGGCCAGCACCTCCGCCTCGACCACGCCCGTAAGAAGGTCCGGCACCACCTGTGCCGCGTACGGAGGATCCGCGAAGACCACCTCGAACTGCCGTCCCTTGAGCCGCGGCAGCGCTTTCGCCACGGGCATCCCCAAGATTTCGACCTGAGGCGTGAAGCCAAGCCCTTCCGCGTTCGCGCGGCAAAGCGTCAACGCCTCTCGCCCCGAGTCGACCAGGACCGCCGAGACGGCGCCGCGGGAGATCGCTTCCAAAGCGAACGCGCCAGTCCCCGCGTAGAGGTCCAACACCTTGAAGCCCTCCAGCCACTGTCCCAGCACGTTGAACAGCGTCTCCCGCACGCGGTCCGCCGTCGGGCGAATGTCTTTGGACTTGGGACCCGGCCCCTCGATGGCACGACCGCGCGCCGTCCCTGCACCAATCCGCATCAGTACCCTGCTTGCTCCGCCAGGAACGCCATGCAGCGACGAGCGGAATGCTCGGCGCCCAGCGCTTCTAGAAGATCCAGGGACTGAGCGAAAGACATGGCCTCCAGCCTTTCGCGCGCGCCGTCGGTCACGCCGCGGAAGAATTGGTCGGACTGCGCCAGGACCTCCCCGAGCGGAACCCCGGCAGCCTGCGCCTTCTGTCCGAGCACGTCGCGGAGCTCTTCCGGCAACGCCTTCGCCGCGACTTGGCCCAACACATCCACCGCGTCGACTTTGCGCACGCCCATCCGTCCCCAGTGAGAGAGCGAGGAGAGCGAGCCCACGCCAACATCTTCGAGCGTGAGCGCGACGTTGTAAGTCGCGGCAGTCTCCGCCAGCGACTTCACCAGCTCTTCATCGAGCACCCTGCCCTCGGCGCCCATCGCCTCGACGCGCACGTGGTTGGGATAAACGTGTGCTTGCGCGAGATGCGAAAGGAACGCGTCCAGCGCCTCGGGGTTGGTCTTGCCGGACGCGAAACGCGGGGCGGCGACCTCCAAGCTCAGCTCGCGCTCCACCACCGCGGCGCACAGCTCTCTGCACACGCTCTGGTGTTCCTCAAGAGCGAGCCGGCTGCCGTCGAGAGAGATCAGCGAGAAGCCCGCGTCGACGTAGCGGAAGATCTGATCCTTCGCCTGATCCAGCGAACGCTCGTCCGATCCAACCAGACGGACGGGCCCAGCCTGAATAAAGTGGGGAGGCTCGGGGCCCACGTCATCCGAGGCGCTGCGCAGCGCCTCGACAAATCTCGAGGGGGCGTCTTTATCGACAGGCGAAGAGGGAGACGCCAGCCCCAGCACCGCGTCCAATTCGCGGGCCGCCCTCAAGAGGCCGGGCAACATCGACAGCTCCGGCACGGGCAAGCAAAGCAGCGGCGTGCTCCCCAACGCGCGGCTGAGATCACGGGGATTCAAGATCGGGAGCCGGGACGTGGGCCCCAGCCGGGAGACAGCGTTCGTGGGTCGAAGCGAGAGGATCTTCTCGATGACGTCCATGCGACGGGCTCCAAGTGTGGCGGGGTTAGTCAGTGCACCTCACCCAGGTGCGCGAAGGTCTCGCTCTCAATCTGGATCGTGGTGTGGTCGATGCCAAAACGATCGAACAGATCGTGCTTCACCGCGGTGAGGATCTGATCATTGTTGCAGGTCATGGGATCCAGCACGACCAGATGCGCGGACAGGGCATAGATACCGCTGGAGATGGTCCACACGTGAAGGTCGTGCACCGCCGTGACGCCCGGTACCTTCGCCATCAGATCCCGCACCGCCCGGAGATCGACATGGGCGGGCGTCGCTTCAAGCAGCACGTCGACCGCGTCTCGAACGAGGCGCACCGCGCTCACCACAATCACCAGCGAGATCAGCACGGAGATGAGCGGGTCGACGAACAGCCACCCTGTCCACGCGATGATCCCCGCGCCCGCGATCACCGCGACCGACGAGAGCGTGTCTCCCAGCACGTGCAGAAAGGCGCCGCGCATGTTGAGCGAATGGCTGTGATGCAGCAGCCGGAGCGTGATCAGGTTGCAGACCAAGCCGACCACGCTGATCACCGTCGCCCAGCCCAACGCGATCGGCGAGGGCTGACGAAAACGCTGGATGGCTTCGAAGAGGATGACGCCGGTGATGCCCACCAGCAGCACGCCGTTGACGAGCGCGCTCAAGATCTCCGCTCTGTAATAACCGTACGTCTTCCTCACGTTCGCCGGCTTGCCCGCGAACCACAGCGCGAGCAGCGACAGAGCCAGGCCAGAGACGTCCGTGAGCATGTGGCCCGCGTCCGACATCAGGCCCAGGTAGTTCGTCAGGTACCCGCCCACCGCTTCGGCCACAGCGATGAAGCCAGTGATGATCAGCGCGCCGATCAACCGCCTGCGGTCCTTCTTCCGCTCCTCCGGGCCCGCGAACGGGTTAACGCCATGGCTGTGCTTGTGGGAGTGACCGGGGCCATGCCCATGGTCGTGGTCGCACCCCGAATCCTTCTGAGCATCCGAGGCGTGCGAAGAGGTAGACAAAGACGCGTCCTTTCATCCCACTGTTTGAGCCAAATTCAGACAGCGGTTAATCTTCGGACACTTTCAAACGGCTGGTTGTCCGAAGTTAGGGCACGTCTGCGAGGCACCAGGGATGGACTTCGAGAAACATCAAAATCTGCACACCATCATCATGCTCAAAGATGTCATCCGCAAGTGGTGGCAGTCAGAGCTCTGCTTCGCAGACAAAGACGGCACTGTCCTCGAGTGGCAAAAGGAGGGTGGTCCGGTTCCTCCACCCAACGATTTCTGCCGGCTGTCGCTGTTTTCGAAGGAAGGCTTTCGTCGCTGCACCCAGTCAGTGAAGGTCCTCCACGAGAAGTTCCGCAGCAGCAAGAAGCTCCGCCGCGCCCTCTTCCACGACTGCCACATGAGCTTCACCGTCGTGGGCGCGCCGCTCTACATCGACGGAGAGTACGAAGGCTTCGTCTTCGTTGAAGGGTTCGTGCGTCAGCCGCTGTCCATCCGCGACGCGGAGACCGCGAAGACGAAGATCCGCGAGATCAACAACGGCGCGACGGACCTGGACCGAGCGGTGGAACGCGTGCCGGTGATGGCGCCGGCCGAGGTCGACAAGCTGACCGACCTGCTGGAGTTCGCGGTCAACGAGATCGCCAACCACGAGGCGGAGCAGTCCAAGCGCGACGAGAGCGTCCCCGCCGTCACCCCTGAGCAGTCAGACCGCTACAAGTTCGAAAACATCGTCGGCACGTCGGGGCCGATGATGGAGGTGTTCCGGCTGCTCGAGAAAGTCTGCAACTCCGATTCAACGGTGATGATCAACGGCGATTCTGGCACTGGTAAAGAGCTGGTAGCCCGCGCCATCCACTACAACGGCCCGCGCAAGGACAAGCCGTTCGTCGTGCAGAACTGCTCCGCGTTCAACGACAACCTCCTGGAGAGCGCGCTCTTCGGCCACACCAAGGGCGCCTTCACCGGAGCGCTGCGCGACAAGAAGGGACTGTTCGAAGTCGCGGACGGAGGGACGTTCTTCCTCGACGAAGTCGGCGACATGTCCCCTGCCCTTCAAGTCAAACTGCTGCGCGTGCTGCAGGAAGGAACGTTCCTGCCCGTGGGCGGAACGCAGGTTCGACAGGTCAACGTGCGCGTCATCGCCGCGACCCACAAGGACCTCACCGAGCTGGTCAAACGCAGCGAGTTCCGCGAGGACCTCTTTTACCGAATCAACGTCATCCGCGTGCACGTGCCGCCGCTGCGCGAGCGCAAGGACGATCTGCCGATCTTGATCGACCACTTCATGCGGAAGCACCACCGCGAGGGGCAGAGAGCGCGCGCCCTTTCGCGCGAGGCGATGGCGATCCTCGCGGCGTACGCATGGCCGGGAAACATCCGCGAGTTGGAGAATGAGATCGAACGTCTTTTGGTTCTCGGCTCCGACCTCGAAACGATTCCCGGAGATCTCCTCTCCTCTCGAATCCGCGACGCCGTTCGGCCCAGCGGCACCACCGCCGCGGCGTTCATGCCTTCGCTGGGCGGACTCGCCGGGAAGATGAACGACGCGGTGGAGATGCTTGAGCGCGAGATGATCTCGCAGGGCCTGCTCCGCACGCAGAACAACAAGAGCAAGCTCGCGCGGGAGCTCGGCATCAGCCGGTCAAACCTGATCCTGAAGATCGCCAAGTATGGATTGGGCAGCGGCGAGTCCGACGATCCCGAAGAGCTCAGCGCTTAAAGCTCTGGTGACGACTTTCTCTCTTCGGCGCTTGCAGCGGCTGAAGACCGCGACTCTGTCTAGACCTTGAGCAGCGACAGTTCGAAGCGCAGAAACTCAAGGTTCAGCTTTGGGCGACCCCTGGTTCGGCCGTAGAACGCTCGCCAAAGACGCAGCGGTGCGCCCGTCTTGGGAGAATGCATATGACCAAGCTGAAGACTCGACGAATCTCGTCCTTGACCCATGAAAGAATCCGAGCCGGGCTCGTCGCCGCGGACCGTCTCCTCGAGCAGGGTGAAGTGCACAAGGCGCGACGCTCGCTCGAGGCGCTCCTTATGCGCCATCCCAACGACATAGATATTCTCGAGTCGCTCGTCGATCTGTCTCTCGATTCAGACGACATAGCCAGCTACCACCTCTATATGGAGCAACTCGCGGAGGTCCAGCCGCACCGTGCTGAGCTTCACCTCGCGAAGGGGGGCTCAGCCATGACGCTGCTTCTTCCCTTCACCGCCATGGCCGCGTTCCGAACGTTTCTTTCCCGCTGGCCGGATCACTCCGAAGTCCAAGGTGTCAACGAGCGGATGGCGCTCTTGGAGCGAGGACGAAACCAGTGGCTCGCCGATGTGGGCGGCACATCACTCGAGGACGAGGGCGTTGCTCTTCGTCACGAGCGGGTGCGGCTTCTCCTCAGCGCGCAGCGCACGAGCGAAGCGATTCCGCTGGCCTCCGCGCTCGTATCGGAGCGGCCCGACATCCTCTCGCCCTACAACAACCTCGCGCTGGCACTCTGGGCTGAAGGCGACTTGCAGGGTGCCATTAACGCTTCCCAGCAGGCGCTGAAGAGGGCCCCCGACAACGTCCATGCCTTGGCAAATCTCACGCGGTTCCTGGTTGTCTCGGGTGATGCCGAAGGAGCCCGGTCCATCGCCCAGCGCCTGGAACAGTCGAAGGCTCAGGCAGCCGACCGAGGGATGAAGCTGTGCGAAGCATTTTCGTTCCTGGGCGACGATATGAAAGTCCTACAGTCCTTCGAGCGGTCCGCGAAGGAAGTGGGATCAATGTTACCCAGCTTCCAGTCTTTGATGTGGCACTGGGCGGCGGCATCCGCTGCGCGACTTGGAGATAACAACGCTGCGCGAAAGCACTGGGCCCGCGCATTGGCGATTTCACCCTCGAACGAGGCCGTTCGCAGTCTGTTGGAGTCGTTGGATGCCGCCCCTGAAGCGCGCGAGCTCCCGTGGCATCATTCGGTCATTAAATGGATATCTCCTTCCAGGCTCTCCGCGCTGTTATCCCTCTTCCAGAGCACCAAGAGCAGCGAGCCAGCCTCGCCAGAAGCCTTCGGTCGGAGACTTTTCGAGTTATTCCCCGAGCTGCTCACCCTGGTTCCCATCTGGTTCGACCGCGGTGACCCACTCGCGGTGCGCCTCGCTCTGCAGTCCTGCGAGGCAAGCGCCCCTCCCCTCCTGATGAATGCGGCGAAGCGCTTCGCGACGGGCGGACGCGGGACATGGAAGGATCGCAGACGCGCTGCAACACTCGTCTGCGAAGCGGGACTTCTGGATGCAGTACCCGAGGAGCTCCGCTTCGCCGACGAGGGTGGCTCGTTCATCAAGCTCGAATTCGAGGTGCACAACGAGCCGGAGATGCGGCACCCACGCCAGGTCGAAGGACTGGCGAGCCAAGCCTTCGACCTGCTGCAGTCGCGTCAGTCACGCAAGGCGGAGAAACTGCTGCAGAAGGCGATCGCCTTGCAGCCAAACGCTCCGGACCTGCTCAACAATCTCGCAAATGCTTTGGCCCTCCAGGGGCGTGAGCAAGAGGCACTCGTCATGCTCGAGGAGATCCACCGACGGTTCCCGGATTACCCATTCGCGCGCATTCAGCTCGCGCGGCACGCCCTCCGACGAGATGACGCGGCGAAAGCCGAGGAGCTGATCGCTCCACTACTCCGATCGCGTCGAATTCACGCGACAGAAATGTCCGCCTTGTGCTCGATCAAAACGGAGTTGGAGGTGCACAACGGACGGCTCGACGCAGCAAGAATTTGGCTGCAGATGCTCGAGTCTGGATGTCCGACGGACCGCCAGATTCCCCGCCTCAAGGTACTGGTAGAGATGCAGAACACGGTTGCTCGCTTTCGTTCCGTAAGCTGAGCAGCTGAGGCTCTGAGTCGTTCGCGTGACGTAAAAGGGCCGTTCCCCTGACGAAGAACGGCCCCACAGCTTCACGACCTGCTTCCGCTTAGGTCTGCGCGACACCTACCGCGCGCCCGCGGAAGTGGTCGCCGTTTTGTGCATTGGCACGGCACCACCTCCTTTCGCCCCGTAGGGCGGGGGAAATCATAAGAGGCTCTCGTGTGGGCGCAACTCGACCTGCTGGAGCCCTGGCTTTACAAGCGTCTGCACGGTGTGCAGGCTTCACCCACGTGAGCGCCTCGTACTTCCGGCAGGACTTCCTCACCACGTCCGACGGCGCTCGGATCTATTTCCAGGTCGAAGGTGAAGGCGATCTGGGAATCGTCTTATGCGATGGGCTGGGCTGTGACGGCTTCGCCTGGAAGTACCTGCAGCCGCAGCTCAAGGACCGCTTCCGAGTGCTGCGCTGGCACTACCGCGGCCACGGGAAGTCGGGCATCCCAGACGATCGCGATCGCATTGGGATGATCTACACCTGTGACGATCTGAACGCGGTGATGGACGCCGCGAGCATGACGGACGCGGTGCTCTTCGGGCACTCCATGGGTGTGCAGGTCGCGCTGGAATTTCACCGGCGGTTCTCGTCCCGAGTGCGCGGACTGGTGCTGCTCTGCGGTTCGCCCGGCAATCCGCTGGACACCTTTCACGACGGGAAAGGCATGAAGCTGGCCTTCCCGTACGTGCAGCGCCTGGTCGAGAAATTTCCAGATGCGATCAAGTCGTTGCTGGGTGTGGCGCTCAAGACCGAGCTGGCGATGGAGGTGGCCATCTCGGTGGAGCTGAACCGCGAGCTGCTGCACCGCGAGGACCTGATCCCTTACTTCGATCACCTGGCGAAGATGGATCCCGTGGTCTTCGCGCGGACGCTGCACTCGTTGGCGGCGCATACCGCGGAAGATCACCTGCCTCACGTGGACGTCCCCACGCTGGTGATTGGCGGCGAGCGCGATCACTTCACGCCGGTCTGGCTGTCGAAGAAGCTGGCGGAAAGAATTCCCGGCAGCGATCTCTTGATCCTCCCGGGCGGCAGCCACACGGCGCCCCTGGAGCACCCGGCCGAGGTCAAGGCCGCGGTCGAGAAATTTCTGAAGGAACGGATCCTCAAACCGAAACAGCGCGCCGCCAGCTAAAGCTAGAGCGACTGCCGTCTTCACTCGAACCTCAAGACTGACCGCGGCCAACGGCGCTTTGGGTGCGACGTGCGATTCGAGCGCTTGTCTTTAGAGCGTTGTCGTCGTTTCGCCCTGCCGGAGTTTCTCGACATGCCACCCGTATGCCACCCGTAGGCTTCTTCACGATCACCAGCGGATACGTCTTTCTCGCCGCGCTGACTCCAGCCCTCTGGAGAATTTTCGCCAAAGCGGGACGCCCCGGCTGGTCCGCCCTGTTCCCGCTTTACAACTTGGTCCTCCTTTGTGAAATCGCCGCGCGTCCCAGCTGGTTCGCCGCTTTGCTTCTCGTGCCCGTTATCAATATTCCTTGCTTCATTTGGATCTGCTTGGGTCTGGCGACGCAATTCGGCAAGAGAAGCTCCTTCGCGCTCGGTCTGAGCCTTCTGGCACCGGTGTTCTTTTCCGTGCTCGCTTTTGGCGACGCGCCGTTCCTTGGGGAGCGACCTTACGACGTGCGAGTGCGCCTCCAGCTGCGAGGATGAAATGACCGAGGAGCTGAAGCGGAGGCCGGCGATACAAGATGAGAGCTCCTCTTCAGCATCTCTGGATGAGGTGATTCAGTGCGCAATCGCAACGGCGCGGACGGCGCATCCTTTCCTCAATGTTGACCCGTCGCACTTTACCCACCACCTCGCTCGACACTTTCGGCAGGAGAGCGGACGGTCGGTGCAACAGGTGCTGGAGTCGCTTCACCATGCTGACATCTTCCTAAGCCTCGCGGCGCTGTCTGGGGACGCAGTCGCCCTGGCTGAGTTGGAGCAGCGCACAGTCGCCCAGTGCGCCCGCGTAGCGCGCCGCATGCGTCTCTCGTCGACCGACGCCGACGAGCTGGTGCAGGCTGTTCGGATGCGGCTGCTTGTGAGCGGCGAATCGGAGCTGCCCAAACTTCAGGAATACTCTGGGCGCGGCCCCCTTGCGCTGTGGATCCGCTCAATGGCGGTGCGCCTCGCGCTCAATGCCCAGCGCGGCAAGCATGAGATCCCGCTGAGCGCGGAGGTGTGGCAACGCTGGCCGGCGGACGGGCTCGACGCGGAGCTCAGTCTGCTCAGGGCCCGATTCAAGGCGGACTTCAAGGAGGCGTTTGACGGTGCCTTCGGCGTCCTGACCGTCCCGGAGCGCAACTTGTTACGGCTTCACCTGCTGGATGACTTGACCATCGACAGCTTGGCCGTCTTGGAAGGGGCGCATCGCGCCACCGTGGCCCGCCGGATCGTCCGTGGGAAAGCGATCCTGGAGAAGGAGACCAAGCGGCGCCTGTGCCAGAAACTGCGAATCAGTCTCGACGAGATCGAAGAGCTGATGCTTCTTGCCCGAAGCCAGCTGGACGTCAGTGTTCGGCGCCTGCTGCAGGCAGCTTCCGCTCCCGAAACCAAGGCGTGATGAAAAGGGTTCATACGACTGCCGACTGCCTGGGTGAAGAGGTGCTTGCACAGTGGGCCTCTGGACTGCTGAGAGCAGAAGAGCGAGAGCGAGCGGGGCTTCACATCGACAACTGCGAGCCCTGCCGGCACGTTCTGGCGGAGCTGTTGCGCGCCGCCGAGACGGATGCGCAGATGCCCACTCGGACCTTCCGTGCCTGGCGACCCGCGGAGTTGTTTCAGCGGGGCGACGAAGTCGGGAGGTATCTCATCGTTCGGCTGATTGGAGAGGGCGCGATGGGGCGCGTCTACGCCGCGTACGACCCCCAGCTTGATCGCCGGGTTGCCTTGAAGGTCCTCACCGCTCACGGTTCTTCGCTGGCACATGCGACAGAGCGGCTCCTGCGCGAAGGCCGAGCGCTCGCACGGGTGAGCCACCCAAACGTGGTCGCTGTTCACGATGTCGGCCAGGTGGGGGAGCAAGTCTTCATCGCCATGCAGTTCGTGGAGGGGCGCAACCTGCGTGATGTCTTGAGCGCTGACCGCGTCGCTCCCACACGAGCGCTGAACTATCTGCTGCAGGCGGGCGCAGGCATTGCGGCGGCTCACCAAGCGGGACTCATCCACCGAGATTTCAAGCCGGACAACGTGCTTGTTGATCGCGAGGGGCGGGTCCAGGTGACTGACTTCGGGCTGGCACGCGGTGCAGACACGGGCGACTACGTGCTCGATGCAGACGCAACCAGAGGGCGCGTCAACCAGACGTTCACCCGCACCGGCGAGTTGGTCGGCACGCCCATCTACATGTCCCCGGAGCAGCTGACATGTCGGCCGTTCGACCAGCGAACGGATCAATTTTCCTTCTGCGTCACGTTGTACGAAGCCATCTATGGCGAGCGGCCCTTCGACGGAGAGACCCTCCCGGACCTGACGCAAGCGATTGAACGCGGTTCCCCGGCCATGCGCAGAATCTCGGGGATACGACCTGCCACGTTACGGGCAATAGCGCGGGGGCTTGAGGCGGATCCGTCCAAACGCTTTCCGT
The DNA here is from genome assembly GCA_052386435.1 of Myxococcaceae bacterium. GTDB lineage: Bacteria > Myxococcota > Myxococcia > Myxococcales > Myxococcaceae > JBQTKE01. Next base: position 3,638 of record JBQTKE010000258.1, on the reverse strand, counting down.
CGATGATCGCGCTGCTGCAAGCCCTCGATTCAGCGCAAGGGCTCAAACGCAGACGCTGGCTCGCGGTGGCGCTGTCCTTGATGGTTGCCGGGGCCATGGCAGCTGCCTATTCAGTCTCTGCGACCCGCTGCGGCAGTCAGGACAGCCAGTTGACCAAGCTGTGGAATCAATCCGGCCGGGACAGGTTGCGCGCACGGTTCATCGCCACCGGTGCTGCCGACGCGGTCGAATCCTGGGACGCGACGGCGACCGCCGTCGACCGTTACGTGCAGCTGTGGGGACAGGTGCAGGAGGACGCATGCAAGGCGCATGAAGAACAGGATGAGAGCGACGCAGTCTGGGCGATGCAGCGTGTTTGCCTCGTGAGCCGACGCGAGCAGTTGACGTCACTCTTGAAGGCACTCGAGAAATCCGATGCCATCACCGTTGGAAAAGCCCCACTCGCGATGCAGATGTTGAGCTCTCCAAATGACTGCGGCGATGGGGCGGCGCTCGCGAACCCCGACGATGCCCAACCCCCGGAAACCTCAAAGCCGGCGGTGGAGACGTTGCGCCGAGAGCTCATGGACGCGAAATCGGATTGGCGCCTGGGACGGCGGCTTTCGCTCGACGCGCTCCACGCGCTCGAGAAGCGCTCGCGCGAGGTGGGATTTGTCCCGCTCATCACGCAGGCGTTGCTTTTCAAAGCGCAGAATCTCTCCGACGTGGACAACAACAAGGACGCGCGTGACGCCTACTTCGCAGCCTTCGTGTCCGCCCAAAGCCTGGGTGCGACGCGGTCGTCTTTGGAGGCCCTGACCGGTCTATTGCATGGCTTCACCACCGAGGGCGACTTTGTAGCGGCGCACCAGTGGATGGATCTTGCCCAGGCGCTTCTCATCCATTCGCCGCTGAAGGCGTCTCGCGCGGAGAGCTTCTTTTGGTTGGAGGCCGCGCAGTTGCTGCTGGCGGAAGGGCGCGCCGATGAGGCTTTGGGCCTGCTGGAGCGTGTCGTACCCGCCGAGGGGGAGAATCGACTGGAGGAGAGCGTCCAGACATTCGCCTACGCCATACGTTCGGAGATTCAACTGCGGCGCGGTAAGGCGGCCGAAGCCGTCGAAGACGCCCAACGTTCACTTCGGCTTCGAGAGAGGATCTATGGCGACAACAGCTTCAACACCGTGCGGCAGCGCACCAACGTCGCAAGGGCCCTGTCTCTGGCCGGCCGCCGGGAAGAAGCGGCAACGCTGTTGGAGCGGCAGGTGAGGGACCGACAGCTGACGCCCAAGGAGGTCGCGCAGGCCCAGATGAGTTTGGGAAACATCTACCACGCGCTTGGCCATAGCCGGGCGTCGGACTCCCTCCTTGACGCGGCAATAACGGGCTTTCGCCTCATCGCAGGGGCGGAGCTGTCACTTGCGGACGCACTGAACAATCTTGGCCTGCATAAGAGCGACCGCCACGACTTCGCGGCGGCGAATCGGCTGCTCTCAGAAGCAGAGAAGTTGTACCGAAAGCACTACGACGCAGACGACGTTCACGTGGGCGCCGTCATTCTCAACAGGGGCGGCGTCGCCACCAGCCTCAAGCAGTTCTCTCGGGCGGACGCGCTTTACGCAACGGCCAAGACGATCTTCAACAAGCGCCTGCCGGTCGATCACCCAGCCTTTTGGCGTCTGGCTGCGGATACCGGCGTTCTCCGGTTGGCGGAGAATCGCTACGCCGAAGCCGCCCTTCTTCTGCAGGATGCTCTGACGCGCGGCGCACCTCACCATCCGACTGTCAGCGAAGTGGCTTCGCTCAAATTCGACCTGGGACGGGCACTCTACGAGGGAAAGAAGGACCTCACCCGGAGCGCAGAGTTAGTCCAGGGTGCCGAGCACCTTTACGCCACACTCGCAGATGCGGATGCGACGCGGCTCCCGGAGATACGTGCGTGGAAACGCTCGCGCCATCTCAGGTGGAGTGACGAAAAGCCGAAGCACCACTGACGGTCACGGCGGAGCAGCGGAAGAGTCAGCCATGACCCAGGTTCTCACGCGCAGCGCCTGGAACTCGTCGATTCAGCGCGACGGCTGCTCGCGATCGGTGTCCATCAAGGACCGATGCCAGTCCGCCGCCTTCGAATCGAAGCTGCCTCCACCACCGGGTGTCCGCAATCAGGTCAGGTGCGACAACAAGCACCACCCCATTCTTTCTCTGCCTCAGCTGCGAACCTTCGTGATTCTCGAGCAGTGAGAAGTTCCAACTACCCGGCACTTTTCCTGCTCCCACGTTCAATTTTCTTTGGCTTACTCCAGGAATTCCGTTGAACCGACTCAAGACCCATCGAAACTGCATTGTCCTCATCGCAACCTGTGCCGCCTTGACGCAGACTGCCTGTTCAAGCGAAGCAGAGTTCCAGATGCCGCCAGCGCCAAGCCCTTGCCGGGGGAGGCAAACCGCCTGCGGCGATGTGTGCGTGGACACCCAGAGCACCCCGACGCATTGCGGCCAGTGCGGCAACGCGTGTGCCCTGGAGCAGGCCTGCGTTGCTGGCGTCTGCAATGGGTCATTCCCCAAGACAGACTGCCGGACCGGTGCAGCTTGTGCGTCTGGCCAGCTCTGCGATCAGACCACTGGCCAGTGCGGCTGCGCTGCGGACACCCACTGCCCCGCCAACCAGACCTGCAACCTTCTCAGGGGTGTGTGCGACGTGCCAGCCCGGAAGGTGGTCTCCGTCAGCGCCGGTGGCGACCTCCTGGAGAACTCCTCCACCTGCGCGGTGGTCGACAACGAGGTGAGCTGCTGGGGCAGCAACCTCCAAGGAAAGCTGGGCCAGGGCGAATCGCTCGAACGACTCACGCCTTTCGATGTCCCCAATCTCACCGGAGTCACGCGGATCGCCACGGGAAGCAATCACACGTGCGCACTGACCCAGGCAGGCGGAATCAAATGCTGGGGCTCAAACAGCCGAAACCAGCTCGGGAACGCCAGCGGCGTGTTCCGAAGCCTCCCCGCGGACGTGCCCGGCCTCACCTCCGGCGTGACCGCGCTTGGCGCGCGAGGGAGTCGGACGTGCGTCCTGCAGGGCGGGTTGCTCAAGTGCTTTGGCCAAGATGATCCAACACCCAAAGAGATGCCCGGCTTCGGCGCGGGCGTGCGTTCCTTCAGCGTGGGCCTTGGTTACGTCTGCGCAGTGACCGCAGCGGGGGGCGCCAAATGCCTAGGAAGCAACGCCTCGGGCGAGCTTGGCAATGGCACGTTGGTAGCCGCCGCCACGGCCACCGACGTGACCGGCTTGACTTCCAACGTCTTGGCAGTCGCAGCGGGTTACTCCACGACCTGCGCGGTCCTTCAAGGAGGTGGAGTCCGCTGCTGGGGTGCGAACGACGGGAACCAGCTTGGCAACGGATCGACGACAGGCCGCCCGAACCCGGTGACGCCCAACGTGGTTGCAAACGTAGTCGGCATTTCGGTGGGAGACCTTTCAGTGATTGCCTGGACACAGACGGGGGTTGCCGTCATCTGGGGAGGTTACATCGACAACCAGGGGCAGTACGTCGCCCAACCCACGCAGGCGACTCTCTATGGGGCGGGCACCACCTCGGCAGCTGCGGGTGCGTCCAGCTTCTGCGTCCTCAACGCAGGAACCGCCGTGTGCGAGGGCTACAACACCT
>JBQTKE010000257.1:0-10652 GCA_052386435.1 Myxococcaceae bacterium | reverse complement strand
GGGAGGTTTCGAGGTCGTGGGTGAGGCATCGAACGGTCTTGAGGCGGTGGAGAAATACCGAGAGCTCAAGCCCGATCTCACGACGATGGACATCGTGATGCCGTTCAAGAGTGGCATCGAAGCCACGCGCGAGATCATCAAGGCGGATGGCAACGCGGTGGTGATCATGTGCTCCGCGTTGGGTCAAGAGTCGCTGGTGATGGAGGCCATCGAAGCAGGCGCTTCGGACTTCATCGTCAAGCCGTTCCGCGCCGAAGACGTGTTGGCCGTCGTGAAGAAGGTTCTCGGCGACGTGTAGTCCCGCGCGCGGTCGAGCACGGAGGTCCGGACGGCGATGACCATCGACATGTCCAGGTACCTCGGCATCTTCGTCACCGAGGCCACGGAGCACCTCGAAGCGCTCGGGAGAGATCTCGTTCAGCTCGAGAAGGAGAAGGACTCCGCTGCGATCAATTCGATGTTTCGTCACGCCCACTCGGTGAAGGGCATGGCCGCGTCCATGGGCTTCGAGCCCATTGCGACGCTGGCGCACCGGGTGGAGGACTTGGTCGACGCGGTTCGGACGGATCCCTCGCGACTCTCGCGCGAGCTCGTGGATCTCGTATTGGCCTCCACCGACGCGATGTTGGTGCAGGTGAAAGCGACGGGCGCAGGACAGCCGCCCGAACCGGCGACGGCGCTGCTCACTCAGCTCTCTGAGCGGCTGGGGACGATGACGGGGCGCCCGCCGGAAGCGACGCGCGTTGCGGATGCCGTGGTGAAGCCGCCGTCGCAGACCACCGAGGACGCGCAGACCCCGCGACCGCCTTCCACGGATGCGCCCAAGTCGGAAGCGGGATTGGGTCTTCCCCCGCGCTACGGGCTGAAGCTGAAGATCGCCGCCAGCTGCCAAGTCCCCGGCGTGCGCGCGTTCCTCGTCTACAAACGCCTGTCCACGATCGGGAACGTGTTCGATCTCAAGCCGCCTTTGGAGGACCTCAAGGCGGGCCGCATTCCAGACGGACTGATCGCGCTGGAACTGGAGTCGAGCGCGGGTGAGTCCGGCGTGCTGACGACGCTCAAGAACGTCGCCGACATCGAGCTGGTCAGCATCAAGGCTCTCCCTCCTCCCGCGAGCGGTCCGGCGACTCCGACGCCTGCCGCTTTGGTCGCCGCCGTTGCCGCGGCCACGCCCGTCGAGCCGCCCCGACAGACCGCTCCGCCACCGGACAGCTCGCGGACCGTGCGCGTTCGGACGGAGCTGCTCGATTACTTCTTGGACACCGTGGGTGAGCTGCTGCTCGCCACCGCGCGCATTCGCGAAGTGGGAAAGGTCATCCCCGCTGGTAGTCGTCCCGCGCTGGAAGAAGCTGTCGATCGTCTGCATGGTCTGGTGAAGGATCTGCACGACAAGGTGATGAGCGTGCGGATGACGCCGCTCTCGGTGATCACGGATCGTCTTCCTCGAGCGGCGCGAGACATCGCACGGCGACGCGAGCGCGAGGTGGACCTCGCCATCTCCGGCGCGGAGATTGAGTTGGACCGCGCGATCATCGATGAGATCTCTGACCCGTTGCTCCACATCCTGCGCAACTGCATCGACCACGGCATTGAATCGCCGGAGGACCGCGTCGCCGCGAAGAAGCCGCCGAAGGGAAAAATTCTCTTCTCCGTTCGTCGTCAGCGCGAGCGCGTCGTCTTGGAGATTGAAGACGACGGGCGCGGGATGAGTCCCGCCAAGCTCAAGGACGCGGCGATGACGCGTGGCTTGATCACCGCTGAAGCCGCGGCGCGGATGACGGACAAAGAAGCGTTCATGCTGGCGTGCCTGCCGGGGGTTTCAACGGCCAAGGATGTGTCGGAGATCTCCGGGCGCGGCGTGGGCATGGACTCCGTGAAGCGCAGCGTGGAGAACGTGGGCGGCACGGTGGAGATTGAATCCGAGCGTGGCCGCGGGGCTCGCTTCACCTTGCGCTTGCCGCTCACCGTCGCGGTGGTCAACCTCCTGCTGGTGGAGGTCGGTGACGAGATTGTGGGGCTGCCCATCGCCAAGGTGATCGGCGCGTCCGAAGCAGATCCGGCGAAGCTGTCGCGCAGCCGCGAGACCGTGATGCTGCCGCATGGGTCGGGCCTTCTGCCGGTGCATTCGTTGGCCCAGCTCCTCAACATTCCGTCTCCGCCGCGAATTGGGGTTCGGCCGTACATCGTGATGGAGGCGGATCCAGACCGCGTGGCGCTGGAAGTGGACCGCCTGCTGGGCCAAGAGGAGGTCGTGCTCAAGGCGCTGTCGCGTCCCCTGGATCTCATCCCCGGATTGTCGGGGGTCACCATTCTGGGCAGCGGTCGCCCGGTCTTCATTCTTGACGTGCCGAGGTTGCTCGCCGCGTGAACGCTCAACCCACAGACCTCCAGCTTGATGCTCTGCGTGAAGTGGCCAACGTGGGCTGCGGGCATGCCGCGAATGCGCTGTCGCAGCTGGTCGGGGGCCGCAAAGTTCAGCTGGATGTGCCGCGCGTGATGGTGATGCCCGTGGCGGACATGTCCCGGCTGGTGGGCGGGCCGGATGCGCGCGTCGTTGCCGCGGTGCTGCGGATGGAAGGCGAGCTGGGTGGGCAGCTGCTCTTGATCCTTCCGGATCAAGACGCGCATCGCTTGACGTCGATGCTGCTCAATCAGCCTTCCACGGGTGAGCTCTCGGAAGTGGAGCGCAGCGCGATTGGCGAGGTGGCCAACATCGTCGCGTCAGCGTGTCTCAACGCGATCGCGGGGCTGACGGGGATGCGCCTGCTGCCCTCGACGCCTGAGTTGGTGCACGACACCGCCGGCATCGTGATGGATGAGGCGTTCGACAAGACGGAGAGCCAGACGGGGCTCGTGGTGGTGTTGGAGGCGCGGTTCTTCACCTCCGCCACCCCGCTGATCGACGGTCAGATGCTGGTCCTCCCAGAGCGGTCCAGCTTGAAGAAGCTGCTGGAGAAGCTGGGCGTCTGAAGCGCGCGCTATGGTGTAGGGTGCGTACCCTCCAATGGATGAGACCGAGCTGAAGAAGCTTTTGAAGGGCGTGCGCTCCGGCGACGTGAACATTGATGCCGCCGTGAAGACGCTGAAGGACGTGCCCTTCGCGGAGCTGGGTTACGCCACTTTGGACACGCACCGGAACCTGCGCTTCGGTTTCCCCGAGGTCGTTCTGGGCGAGCCGAAGACGGTCGAACAGTGCCTGGGAATTGTCGCGGCGCTGGTCGAGCGCAAGCAGTCGGTCCTGGTGACGCGGCTGCAGCCGGACAAGGCCGAGGCGCTGCTCGCACGGTTTCCGAAGGGGACCTACCACGCGGTCGCCCGCATCTTTGAAATCCGCCTGCGCCAAGCGCGTTCGGGCAAGGTGGCCATCGTCACGGGAGGGACGTCGGACATCCCGGTCGCAGAGGAGGCGGCGGTCACGGCGGAGGCGATGGGGGCGACGGTGAACCGCGTCTACGACGTGGGCGTTGCCGGAATTCACCGCTTGCTCAAGCGCCGAGCGGAGATTCAAGAGGCCCAGGTCGCGGTGGTGATCGCGGGAATGGAAGGCGCGCTGGCCTCCGCGGTGGGCGGGCTGGTCGGGATTCCTGTCGTCGCCGTGCCGACGTCGGTGGGGTACGGCGCGAACTTCAAGGGCCTGTCGGCGCTGCTGGCGATGATCAACTCCTGTGCTTCCAATGTCGCGACCATGAACATCGACAACGGGTTTGGAGGCGGCTTCTACGCGTCGCTGATTTCGCGCACCCGGGGAAGGCGCTGAGCCATGTCTCAACCGGTCCTTTATTTAGAGCCCGTGGGCGGAATCGCTGGAGACATGTTCCTGGCGGCGGCGGTGGATCTCGGTGTTCCGCTGGAGGCGATCGACGGAATGCTGCGAGGGCTGGGGGTGAGCGGTTGGCGTTTCAAGACGCAGAGGTCGCAGCGTCACGAGATCGCCGGGACCCATCTCGATGTCGAAGTAGATGCGAAGGAAGAACATGCGCACCGCGCGCTCAGCGACATTCAAAAGCTGATTCGCGACGCGGCCACACTGCCGCCTCGAGCGAAGGAGCGCGCGCTCGCCGTCTTTCAGACCATCGGCGCGGCCGAGGCCAAGATTCACAACGTCCCCATCGAGCAGATCCACTTTCATGAGGTGGGCGCCGTGGATTCCATTGTCGACATCTGTGGCGCTGCGGCGGTGTTGGAACTCTTGGGCGATCCACAAGTGTTCGCCGCGCCGCCGCCCCTCGGAAGCGGGACCCAGAAGATGGCGCATGGAAACATTCCCATCCCCGCGCCAGCGACGTTGGAGATCCTCCGCGATGTCGCCGTGAAGTTCGAAGGAATGGGAGAGCTCACCACGCCGACGGGTGCCGCGTTGCTGAAGACGCTGGCGACGATTGGAAGCCCGCCAGAGATGGTGATCGAGCGCGTGGGCTACGGCCTCGGCACGAAGGATTTCAAAGATCGCGCGAACGTGCTGAGAGCGTCGCTCGGGCGAACCGAGCACAGCGGCGCCGCGGGGACGTACGTGCTCGAGACAAATCTCGATGATTGCAATCCCCAGTTCATCGGAGCGCTGCTGCAGAAGTTGCTCGACCAGGGCGCGCTCGATGCTTACGTGCTTCCCGCGGTGATGAAGAAGAGTCGTCCGGGACATCTGCTCGGAGTTGTCGCGCCGGGAAACATAAAGAACGAGCTCACGGAGCTGCTGCTGCGAGAGAGCACGACACTAGGTGTTCGCTCTCATCGCGTGGAGCGCACCGCGCTCGAACGCTCCCACGTTGAAGTGAGTACCCCGTACGGAAGCGTCCGCGTAAAACTAGGACTGCGCGGAGGCGAGACGCTCAACTCGCAGCCTGAATACGAAGACTGCCGAGCACGCGCAGAAGAGAAGGGCGTGCCCGTTAAACAAGTCTGGGCCGAAGCCCTCGCCGCGTACTTCAGGAGATGACTATTCCCAAATCTGGGTGTGCCCTTCCTCGGTGACGACGAGGAAGCGTGAGCCTCTAACGACCGTTACCAGCGCAGATATGCCGGCGACCGGCGAGGATGGAATGTCCGACCAGCTGCTGTCCTTAGGGGTGAACACCATTCCGTTGTCCGACATGAACGTGAAGACACGGCCGTCCTCGGAAAGCGCGCTTCGATGGCGTGCAAACGGACGCAGCATTGGTGTTGTCGGTTCCCAAGAGTTAGTCGCGGGGTTGTAAATCTCGCTCGCGCTAGGCGAAGAGCTGTTCGCTGCACTCCCAACTAAGACGCGTCCATCCGCCAGCAGGATCGCGCCACGTCCGAACGACCTATCGCTCGTCATGTCCGCCACGCGTTCCCATCGGGGTGGGTTGATGAAAAAACGATGGACTTGTTTACCTTGGGCGGTCCCGCTCCCTCCGAGCAGCAGCGCGGTACCATCTTTCAACGCCACGAGAGGCGGCTCGCTCGCATGAGTCGTCGGTAGCGGGATCGAAGCTGACCAGGCGGTCGTCAGCGGGTCGAAGAGTTCGCAGGTGTCCTTTCCCACGGCTAGATCTCGGCCCCCAACGACTAACACTCGACCACCTGCCACGACGGCCGCGGCGTGCTGCCATCGCCCGACGGACATTTTTGAGACCTGAGACCAGATACCCGATGAGGGATCGTAAAGTTCCGCGGAATCGTAACCCTGCTGTGAAGCGCGATGTCCGCCGGTCGCGAGCACTCTTCCGTCGTTGAGAGTGGTGAGTTCGTAAAAATACCGATTCTCGTTCATCGGCCCAGTAGCGGTCCATTTCTCGGTCGCGAGATCAAAAATCTCCGCGACTGCTGGACCGGCAACGTTCGAAGGCGGGCTTGCAAGCAAGACCCTTCCGTCCTTGAGCAGCGTGGCGGCTCCATACAGATGAAGCACGTTCGAAGAGGGAAGTCTGCGCCAATGCTTCATTGCTACACCCGCGTCGGGCGACGGGTCCGAGCCAGCGTCGAACGACATCACAACAGGGTTCGCAGGATCGGCATCCCCAGCATCCTCTTCACCGCTATTGTTCGCGTCATGTGCCGACGACGGTTTGACGCAGAGATTGGTGTGGAAATCGCAAAAGATCTCGGGTCCGAGAGCGGAACAATCGGCGTCGCGTTCGCAATATCCAATTTGCGAGCGGCATCCGCCGAGAAGCGAGACGACAATCGCAATAAAAGAGCTCCAAGTTTTCTTAAACATGCGCGCTTTCCTGAGTTGCGAAGGCGCGCAAGCTGGCAGCTCAACTTCTGGGAGTCAAACCGTCACTGAACACGAATAGAACCACTCATCGCGCTGCCGGGATGGAAGTCGCAGTAGTAGCCGTAGTCGCCCGCAGTGTTGAAGGTGATCGTTTTGCTGCTTCCGGTCTTCTGCGTGAAGAGATTGCCGACGGGCCCGCAGCGCTGCGACATGTTGTGGCTCTGAAAGGTGGTTCCGCCGCTGGCTTGAATCGTTACGCTCTGACCTCTGGCGATGGTGATGCATCGGGGAGTGTACTCCCCTCCGGCATCGGGCAAGGTCTGGAAGGTCACGGTTCGGCTGGCTGTTGCCAGGCTCCGGTCCTCGTATGCCACGCCGCCCGTTCCGCAGCCCTCGTTCAAAGGAGTCGGGCAAGCGGTTCCGCCGCCTCCATCTCCACCGCCACCGCCACCGCCACCTCCGTCTCCACCGCCGCCGCCGCCGCCATCACCTTTTCCACCGCCATCCGTGCTGCTCCCGCCGCCTGGATCACACGCAACGGTTCCAAGCATCAGGGCGAGAGGGAGAGCCAGCAGCCAGCTGCGAGATGAGCGGTTCATGATTTCTCCAAGATGGAATGAGCGGGCGAGTTGACCCGATTTCGTGCGAGGGTCGCAAGTGTTGGAAGTTTTCATCCACGCGAGAGCAATCACGCCGACAGTGACTCGTACCGAGCGCAACGTGGTAAGGCAGCGCGAAACCAACTTTCCCGGACGGACCAATGGCCGAGCAATGGGACACCCGCATGATGGAGTTCATCCGACGCACGGGTGAGGAGATCAAAACGGAAACTCAACGCCTGGTTTCCGAGGTGAAAGATCCGGAGAAGCAGCAGAAGGTTCGCGAAGCGCTCAAGGAGCTGGGCACTTGGGCCAAGCGCACTGCTGAAGAAGCGGCGGAGAAGGTCCGCACGGGCGAAGTGAGCAACTGGGCCAAGCGGACGGCGGGAGAGGCTGCGGAGAAGGTTCGCGCCGCGGACGTTGGGACGTGGGCCAAGCGGACGGCGGAAGAAGCAGCGGAGAAAGTTCGCGCTGCGGACGTTGGGACGTGGGCCAAGCGGACGGCGGAAGAAGCAGCGGAGAAGGTTCGCGCTGCGGACGTTGGGACGTGGGCCAAGCGAACCGCGGGGGAAGCTGCGGGAGTGGTGGAGACGGCCGTTCGTCGTGCGGAAGGTGCCTTCAGGCGCCCGGTCGACTCTGGTTCCAGTGACGGTCGTCGCACATCCGCGGAGGAAGTCACCCAACGCGAACGTGTCGCGCCGCGCAGCACTGTCCGAGTGAAAGGCACCGGCAAGAAGACGGTGGGAAAAGCCGCCTCGAAGGGTGCTCGATCCGGCAGCGGAAGCAGCACGAAGAAGATCAAGGCGACGAAGACGATTGGCAAAGAGAAGGCTTAAGCGCCTGCTGTGCGCGACTGTGCGCGGTCGAGGCATTCCTAGCGCTGGAAAGCCCGTGCGATAGTTCCGGCCGTGTCTGGAAACGGCGAGAAGGGCAAGTTCGACACGAACATCAGTCAGGACGTGATTGAGGAGGCTCTCCGCGCCGTGCGCAAGCACAGGGACCCGGAAGCCGCCGACGTCCCGGTCGAGGTCGAGCCCGTGGACGGTTCGGCGAGGGCGGCGGCTGCGCAGAAGGAGCTGGACGCGCTCCGCGCGCAGCTTGAGTTCTCCATGGCCAAGGGTCGCGAGCTTATGGACAAGCTCAAGGACCAGCACGAGAAGATGCTTCGCGCGGCCGCGGACTTGGACAACTTCAAGAAGCGCGCGCAGAAGGAAAAGGACGAGCTCCAGAAGTACGGCGCGGAGAAGCTGCTCAAGGCGTTTCTTCCGGTCATCGACAATCTGGATCGCGCGATTGAGCACGCGAAATCGCCGTCAGATTTTCAGAGCTTCGTTCAGGGCGTGGCGATGACGCGAAAGCTCTTCGAGGACACGCTCGGGAAGAATGGCGCGCGCCCGTTCAGCGCGATGGGCCAAACGTTCGACCCGCGGATGCACGAGGCGATGCAGCAGGTGGAACGCGACGACGTTCCCGCCAATCAAGTCGTGGCGGAGCTGATGCGCGGCTTCATGTTGAACGACCGGCTCCTTCGCCCGGCGCTGGTCATGGTGGCTCGACCCACCGCTGGTGGAACGGCATCCACGGCTGCAGGCACAGAGGCCTCTACATCGTCCGTCGCCGCCGCGGCCTCCACGGCTCCATCGTCCGAAGCCGCGAGCGCGGCGGCCTCCAGCACCGCGGAGTCGCAAACCGAAGCACCCACGTCAGCGTCGACGCCCGAAGGGGGCAGTGAGGGGTCGACTTGAGGCGTGACCGGAGAGCACGATGAGCAAGGTCATTGGGATTGATCTCGGGACCACCAACTCATGCGTCGCCGTGATGGAAGGCGGCGAGCCGGTGGTCATTCCGAACAGCGAAGGCAGCCGCACCACGCCTTCGATGGTCGGCATCACCGAATCGGGCGAACGTCTGGTCGGTCAGATCGCCAAGCGTCAGGCGATCACCAACCCCGAGAACACGGTCTTCGCGGTGAAGCGCCTCATTGGCCGCAAGTTCGACTCTCCGGAGGCGAAGAAGGCGATCGCGCTCAGCTCGTTTAGGGTCGTCGCTTCGCAGAACGGCGACGCCTGGGTGGACATCCGCGGCAAGCAGTTCAGCCCGCCGGAAATCTCCGCGATGGTCCTCTCGAAGATGAAGCAGACCGCGGAGGATTACCTCGGCGAGCAAGTCACCGAAGCGGTGATCACGGTTCCGGCGTACTTCAACGACGGTCAGCGCCAAGCCACCAAAGACGCGGGGCGCATCGCCGGTCTCAACGTGCTCCGCATCATCAACGAGCCGACGGCGGCGGCGCTCGCCTACGGATTGGACAAACAGAAGGAAGGCAAGTCCGAGAAGGTCGCGGTCTACGACTTGGGCGGCGGCACCTTCGATATTTCGATCCTCGAGCTCGCCTCTGGCGTGTTTGAGGTGAAGTCGACCAACGGCGACACGTTCCTCGGCGGTGAAGACTTTGACCAGCGGCTGGTCGACCACTTGGCGAAAAAGTTCCAAGACCAATACAACATGGACCTTCGCAAGGACCGTGTGGCGCTGCAGCGCCTCAAGGAAGCGGCCGAGCGCGCCAAGCACGAGCTCTCTTCGGCGACCGAGACGGAGGTGAACCTCCCGTTCATCACCGCGGACGCGACGGGCCCGAAGCACCTCACTGAGACGGTGGAGCGGGCGACGCTGGAAGAGTTGGTGAAGGACTTGATCGAGCGCACCATCGAGCCCTGCCGCGTCGCTCTCAAAGACGCGGGCGTGAGCGCGCAGCAGATTGATCAAGTGCTGCTGGTCGGCGGCATGACGCGTATGCCGAAGGTCCAGCAGAAGGTGAAGGAATTCTTCGGCAAGGATCCGCACAAGGGCATCAACCCGGACGAGGTCGTCGCTGTCGGCGCGGCGATCCAGGGCGGCGTGCTCAAGGGCGAGGTCAAAGACGTTCTGCTCTTGGACGTCACCCCGCTGTCGCTCGGTGTCGAGACCGCCGGCGGTGTGTTCACGAAGATCATCGAGAAGAACAGCACCATCCCGTACAAGAAGGGCCAGACCTTCTCCACGGCGGTTGACAATCAGCCGTTGGTGGTCGTCCATGTGCTTCAAGGCGAACGCGAGATGGCCTCAGACAACAAATCCCTCGCGCGCTTCGAGCTCATCGGCATTCCGCCCGCTCCGCGTGGCGTGCCGCAGATCGAAGTGACTTTCGACATCGACGCCAACGGCATCGTGCACGTCTCCGCGCGCGACTTGGGCACCGGGACGCAGCAGGCGGTGCGCGTGGTCTCCAACTCCGGTCTGTCGGAGCAGGAGATTCAGCGGATGATCTCCGAAGCGCAGTCGAACCAAGCGGAAGACCGGAAGAAGAAGGAGGTCGCGGATCTCCGCAACAACGCGGACGGCTTGGTCTACACGACGGAGCGTTCGCTGGAGGAGTACGCGAGCCTCCTCACCGAGAAGGATCGCGAAGAGATCAAGTCAGACCTCGAATATCTCAAGGGTCTGATGAACACCGAGGACGCGGTGAAGCTCAAGGAAGCGATCACCCGCCTAGAAGGATCCGCGTACCGAATCGCGGACGCCATCTACACCGACCAACAGAAGGCCAGCTCCTAAGACCTTACCCCCGCCACGCGCGTGAAGGCCGTGGTTGGCGGGCCGCGACACCCCAAGCGTTTCCCATCCGTCTCCGGAGCCGGCGAGAGCTTGAAAAGTGATTCGTCGCAGGGGTTTTCGCTACCGGTAGAAGTGGCAGGTGTAGCCGCCAGGATTCTTCTGCAGGTAGTCCTGGTGGTACGCCTCAGCGGGCCACCACTTTGTCGCGGCAGCGATCTCCGTGGTGATGGGCCGCTTCCATTTTCCAGAATCTTGCGCGCGCTTCTTCGCCGCTTCCGCCG
>JBQTKE010000256.1:0-10079 GCA_052386435.1 Myxococcaceae bacterium | reverse complement strand
GGGTACGCCGCTATGATGTTAAATGCGCTGTGTTAGGGCCGAGGCGTTGGGGAGCGACTCGGCACGGCAGCCGGCAAGCGGGAAGGGACCAGGGGAGGGAAAGAGGGGACCTGCTTGCCGGCAGCTTTTTCGGGGTCAGGCTTTACACTCTTACACTCTGCAGATTCCGCAGAGAGTAGGTTTGACCCTGAGGACGTCGCGTCAGCTGGCTGGAAGCGGCAACGGATGTTCTCGCTCGGTGCCTGGCTTTTGGCCTCTCGCAGGTGCGGCGTTCCGTTCGTCCTCTTCTCGCTGAGCATCCGCCACCAAGAGATCCTTCATCTTCTTGAGGCTCTCCTTGGTGCGTTCCACGAACTTGCTGGAAGAGCCAATGCGCTCGGCAGCCTCCAGCGTGCGCTCGTAGATGTTGATGGCCTTGGTGATGAGCACTCGGATCTTCTTGCGGACCTCGGAGCGGTAGACGTCCTTCTCCTCCGGATCGGTCAGCTCTCGGGGAACCGGCGCTTCCACCATGTGCATGTAGAGGTTCTCGTAGAGGCCGCCAATCTGCGCCGCGGCGGCAGTGGCCCAGTAGCCGTTTCCAATTCGAATGGAGCGTAGGTAGTGGCCCTGCGCGGAGAGCAACATCTCCGCCTTGTACTCGAGGTCCTTCGCGAGCTGATCGACGCCCTTCTCAGGGGTGAGCCGAACGGCCTCGTAGTGCAGCCGGTAGATCTCGCCGAGGAAGAACTGCGCCTGGGCCGGGAAGTAGTCGTCGACTTGGTCTTTGTCAGGGAGCTCCTGGTACGTCGCCAGCACCTTGCGCAGCGTGTTCTCCGCGATTTCGGTCCGACCGGACTCCAGCTCGCAGACCCCGCGTTGCACCTGGGCTTCAAAGCGTTTGTTGAAGGCCAGGTCTTTGCGATCTGCCACCACGATCAAGAGGGCGATCGCGTCGTCGTACCGTTCCAGATGGTAGAGCGTCTCCGCGACTCGGAAGGAAGCATCCAGCGCGTCGTCGGTTCCCTTGTGCGGATCCGACAGCTCTGAGAAGCGCTGATACGCGTCTTCCCACTCTTTGTTTTTCTCGTGGGCCAACCCCGCGTTGTACAGCGCGGAGCGGCGGTGCTTGCTCTTCGGATGAAAGTCCGCGAGTCGACCGAAGTAGCGCGCGGCCTGCTTGAAATCTCCCGCTGCGAACGCCGACGAGCCTCCCGCGAAGAGCTCTTCGTCGTTCAGCTTCTCCAGCTCGAGGTCTCCGCGGATGGTGACCTCCTCGAATTCGATCTCTCGAGGGGTGCCGGGGCGAACGGCGCGAAAGCAACCGGACGCGCCCAAAAGAGCCAAGCCAAGAAGAGAGAGTCTTGCTGCGCGCATCGGGCGTCCTCGTACGCTCAAACGACAGGGTTTCCGGGGACTGACACCCGGAACGCGGGCAAAGTTCTTAGATTCTAGCCCGCCGCGCCCCCTAGTCGCCTACCCGCGCCTCTCCCACCAGATACTGGCCGGTCCGACCGAGGCCTTCCAGGTCGTGCACATCCAGCTCGAACCGGGGAACCAGGACCAGTGGAACCGGAGCACACTCGCGGCGCAGCGCCGCAATTCCCTGTGCGTCTTGCCCCGCCAGCCGCTCCACCTCATCCAGCGTCTGGTGCATCTTCTCCGCGAGCCCGCTGGGCAGCCGACCCGCTTCGGCGCGCTGATGTTGCGTGGGCGCCACGTGAACGCGGTTCACCACCACCGTCGCCACGTTCATCCCGTTCTGCAGCAAGAGCTTTCGGAAGTGGACGACCTCGTCCAACCGCTCCGCGCTGGGGACAGTGACCAGCACAAAGGATGTCTGCTCGGACTTGAGCAGCGCATTCACTTGGTGCGCCCGTTCGCGGAACTCTTTGTTCAGCCCGCTGATCGCCAGCATGAAGTTGGACAGTTCCTGCAGCGTCTCCGTGCCGGTGAGCTTGGACAGCGTCTTCGCCACGTAGCTGCCGCCCAAGTTGAAGAGCTGCAGGCCGACCTTGCCCGCCGCCAATGCCGGGGTGAGCAGCCATTTGGCGGCCTCGTTGTCCAGAAAGTCCAAGATGCGGTTGGGTGCGTCGAGGAAATCCAGGGCGTGCGCGGTGGGCGGGGTGTCGAGGACGATGACGCCGTAGTCCCGCTCGGAGCGCAGCTGCCAGAGCTTCTCCATCGCGATGTATTCCTGCGACCCTGCCAGCGCGGTGGAGAGGGACTGGTAGAAGCGGTTGTTGAGGATCTTCTCGCGGCGCTCCGGCGTTGAGTGCAGTTCGATAAGCTCGTCCCACGCCTGCTTCATGTCCAGCATCATCGCGCTCAGCGGCGCCTTGAGCGGCAGGCCGGCCTGGGTGAGTCGGTCGGTCGAGATGACCGATTCGGTGTTGCCGAGTTGGCTCAACCCGAGTGAGTTCGCGAGCCGGCGCGCGGGATCGATCGTGCAGACCAGCGAGCTCCGGCCCTGCTGCGCTGCTCGCACCGCCAAAGCCGCGGAAACTGTGGTTTTGCCGACCCCGCCCGCGCCCACGCAGATCAGCACCCGTCGATCGCGCAGAGCTTGATGGAGCGCATCCGTCCCGGCGCTCATCGCTCACCCGTCGCGTTGTCTTGGTTCACAAACGTGGCCAATTTCTCGGCGATCTTCTCAATCTGCGCCCGGCCGAACTGCTTCTCGTGGAGGCGGGGGAGGGTGATGACCGGGACACCGATGCCCTTCGCCAGCCGTTCGCAAGATTCGCGCGAAATCTTTTCCCTCGCTCGGTGGCCACGCGCCAACGGAAGCAGCTCCGGACTCTTCGCTTCGATCTCCGCCAAGTCGCCGTCGTTGAAGCGATCCGGGATGAAGCCGTTGAGGATGACCGCGCCAGTGGCGATGTTCACCTGCTTCGAGAGCGTGTCGTGCAGCTCCAGCGTTTCATTGACCGGCATCTCTTCGGGCAGAGAGACTAGGACCATCGCGGTGGTCTTACGGTCCACCAACAGGTCGCGCATCTTCTCCGCTTCCCGAGCCATCTGGCCGGGCGGAACGGTGTCGAGGAGAACCTTGGGGACGCTCAAAAACGTGATCGCGTGGCCTGTCGCTGGCGCGTCGAGGATGATCCGCTCAAACCGCCAACTCCCGTCAGGCCGCTTCTCTTGCAGGTGGAAGAGGATCTTCCCCAGGATCACCAGCTCCTGCAGCGAGGGGATGAAGCGCAGAAAGTAACGAACGAGTCGGTTCTCGAAGACAGCTTTGTAGACCGCCTGAAACTTCAAGATCATCAGTGCGTATTCGCGCATGGCCTCCGCGGGGCGCACGTCCACCGCCCAGAGGTTGTCTTCCAGCCGGCCCAGCTCCGCGCCCACGGGCTCTTTTCCCAGGAAGGTGCTGATTCGTTCTTGGGAGTTCACTTCGCAAATGAGGGTGCGCTTCCCCTCGCGAGCGGAAAGAAGACCGAGCGCCGCCGCGATGCTGCTCTTTCCGACACCACCCTTGCCGGAAACGATGAGAAGTCTCTTGCTGAAAAGCGCGGCCATGAAGGGGGCGCACCGTAGGGATGGGCAGATGGCATGTCAACGCGATCGACCTCGAGTGTCCTTGACACCTTGGACACCGGTAGCGACCATGCCTCGCCATGCTCAAGAACAACCCGGTGATGAAGAAGCTCGTGGAGACGGGCGAAGAGCGAATTGGAAGAGTCGCCCAACAGCTCCTCTCGAACGAGCGCTTCGTCGCGGCCATTCAGTCGATAGTCACCCGGTCTCTCGCGGCCAAGGGAGCTCTCGACAAGAGTCTGCGCAGAGCGCTCTCGGCGATGAACCTCCCCTCGAGCGGCGACTTGGAGCTGCTGCGCAGCAAAGTGGACGACCTTGAGCGACTGCTCTCGTCCGTCGAAGGTAAAGTGGACACGCTGATTGACAACCGCAGATAGGAGAGGAAGCCATGCGCTCCATCGCTGTCATCAATGAGAAGGGCGGGACTGGGAAGACGACGCTCGCGGTGAACGTCGCCGCGTATTTCGCTCTCAAGAAGAAGCTCAAGGTTTTGCTGGTGGACCTCGACACCCAAGGCCACGCCGGCAAGGCCCTCGGGTTGGACGTGCGTTCGCTCAAGCCCAACGTCTTTCACTGGCTCTCGCAGAAGGACGTGCGGCTGGAGCAGGTCGCGCACGAGACGGCGATCAAGAACCTGCACGTGGTCCCGTCTTACAAAGACATGGGCGACTTTCCCGTCGCGGTCTCCGCGGATCCTCGGCGCGCCCACCGCTTGGCGGAGAGGCTGACCGCCGCCGAAAGCGCCGGCTACGACGTGGTGCTGTTCGATTCTCCGCCTTCCATGGGCCTCACCACCTACAACATCCTGGTCGCAGCGACGGAAGTGGTGATCCCTGTCGCGCTCACCTATCTGGCGTTGGATGGCTGCGCCGAAGTGGTCGAGACGGTTCGTCGGATCGGCGAGGAATACCACCGTCCCTCACTCCACGTGTCCCTGGTGGTGCCCACGCTGTACCGCAAGACCGCGTTGGCGGATGAGATCCTCTCCAAGTTGCGGTCGTACTTCCCTCAGGTGCTGGCGCGCACCGCGCTCGGCTACAACGTGAAGATCGACGAAGCCCAGAGTCATGGAAAGACCATCTGGGAGTATGCGCCCTGGAGTCGCGGCGCGACGATGATTCAGTCGATCGCGGAGGAGATTTACCGGGCGGGAGCGGCCGAGGGCACAGGCCGAACACGGAAATCACCGTCGTCGAGCCGCGCTGCCGTCGCGTGAGGCGACCACCGGTGTGTCGCCTACTTCTTCTCCAACTCGTCGATCTTCTTCTCGAGCGTCTCCAGCCGCTGAAGCAGGGTCTGCATGTCGCGGCCGAGCGCCGGCAGACCGCCGACGACGTTTTCCACGACCAGCTTCACGCGTTCATCGACCTTCTTCTGCCAGTCGGTGAGCACGGCCTGCGAGGCCTTGAGGAAGTCGGGTGAACCAGGGGCGCCGGGAGGACCGCCTTCAGGGCTGCCATCCGCGCGACCGAGCAGCTTGTCGATCCGTTGTTCCGCCTCCTCACGAATGGACGCCACGCGCGGCGAGACCTCTTTCTGGATGAAGCCGGAGATCGACTCGCCGGGGTGGCGGATGATCTCTCGAAGGACCGTCAACGGCATCCGGTTCTTCTTCTTCTCTTCCTCGAAGATGATCTGCGCCAAGGTGACCGATGTCAGGTCGTCCTTGGTGCGGTTGTCCACGATCTGGACTTCGACGCCTTGCTTCACCATCTCGGCGATCTCGTCCAACGTGACGTAACGGCTCTCGACGGTGTCGTAGAGCTTGCGGTTGGTGTACCGCTTGATGACCTTGGCTTCTTTATCGCCGGAAGGCGGCTGTGCCGCTGAATCGAGCTCGCTCATGGAATGGCTCCAGCCGACATTGTACCTTAGACGTGACGCGACGCGCGAAGTGTCTGATATCAGAGGGAGTGTGGGCTAGCAAGGACTGAGCGACCCTCTCGCACCCCTCGGGTCCCTTTTCTATACTCGGCGCACTCCCGACCATGATCGTCAAGTGCGACCAATGCCAGACGCGCTTCAAGATTCCGGACGAAAAGGTCACGGAGAAGGGCGTCAAGGTTCGGTGTACCAAGTGCCAGCACACCTTCCGCGTGAAGAAGACGGCGGAGGCGGCAACGGTCCCCGCGATCCCCGTCACGTCTGCGCCTGAAGTAGACGACCCCTTCTCGCAGTTCGCCGCCCCGTTCGACGGCGAGACGCGGAAGATGACCTCGCCGACGTTCGCTGCGCAGAAAGACCTCCCGTCGGAGCTCTTTGAACAGCCCACGCGCGTCGCGCCGGCGCCCGCGCTTCCACCGGTTCCGGAAGCCAAGAGACGCACCCGCTCTGGCGCGCCCGCGGTCGCTGCACCCGTGATTGACGCGTCGTCGCCCGCCTTCGATTTCGTTCGCTCGCCGCCGCCGCCTCCTCCTCCGGTACCTACGGGAAAGCCGTCCGCGAGGTCGCCCGCGCCTTTGCAGTCCAAGCCGAGCGGACCGAGCATCATCTTCGACGCGTCCCTCACCAACGAGCCCGGGCTGCTCGACATACCACCGCTCGACGCACCCGCGCAGCCTTCGCCCGCCGCGTCACGTAGGTTTGAGGTTGAGGAATCCGCCAGCAACGGACCGCGCAGCAGCACGTCATGGCGAGGGAGTGACGACGAGGAGTACCGTGTCCCGGCGCCAGAGCGCATCGAGCTCCCTTCCGATCCGGACCGCGCTGACTTCGAAATGCCGGTCCCTGCTGCACGGCCCGCGGCGCCCTCCGAGCCACCGCCCACGACGCTGGGCCGAATCAAGTTGGTGAGCCGCGAGGCCGTTGAAAGCGCTCCCCGTCAAGCGACTCCAGCGCCCACTCCGGTCCCTGGAACGCCGGTTCCCGCGCGAAGAAGCGGTGTGTCGGAGCTGGTCCTCAACTCCGTGTTCTCCTTGCTGCTGCTCTTCGCGCTTATCACCGTCGGCAGCGTTTGTTTGAACGAGGGGAAGCTGGAGCTCTCCACGCTCTCCTTCAAAGGGCTCAAGTCGCTGGTGACGGAGAACCCGGCTTTGGTGACGCGCGACATCTCCAACGGTCTTTACGACACGCGCTCGGGACGGCCCGTCTTCTATGTGCGGGGCGAGGTGGAGAACCGGGGAGCTGCGCTGCGGCCGGTGAAGATACGCGCGGAGATTCTGGATGGCGAACGCCTGGTCCGCGCCGCGGAAGGGTGGGCGGGGGCCATGCCCAATCCGGAGGAGCTCTTCGCGCTGTCGACCAAGGAAGACCTGGAAGAGCTCAACGTCAAGCTGGAGAAGCGCGCCGTGCCGGTACCTAAAGGAGGCAGCGCGCCGTTCGCGGTCGCCTTCCACGAATACCCGCCAGCGCTCTCCGGTCTTCGTCTCAAGGTCACTGTTGTGGAGGGAGCGGCGCCTCCTACGGCGGCCCGCTAAAGCCCGTCATGCCGTCGCGCGCGGATGCCCAAGGACTGGCGCAGCGGCTCCACGCGCTGAGCGACGCGCAGCTCATTCGCAATGCCGCCGCGCGGACGCTCAAGGAGATGGATCCGCTCGACGCCACGGAGCTGATCCACCACCTCATTGCCTTGGCCCGCGGCGGGTTCGAGCCCGCGAACTGTATTCTCGGCCACTTCGTCTCGGCGCTGATGCTGGAGGCGGCGGATCTTCCCCATGCCGCCAAGCTTCGTCGGCTCGCGTCGGTGCAGGACCTGGAAGCCGTCGCGGCGCTGTTCCCGGACGCCGCGCCGCTTCAGCAGATGGATCCCAAGGCGGCGGTGCGCGCGGACAAGCGGGCCTTCACGGAGACGCTGGGTCACCTCAAGACCAAGGCGCGCGCGACGCGGGATCCAGACGAGCTTTCCCGCTTGGCCACGGCGCTGGATCCCACGGTGATGCGCAACGTGCTCCTCAACCCTCGACTCACCGAGGATCTGGTCGTTCGCATCGCCGCGCGCCGGCCGGCGCGACCGGAGCAGCTGCTGGAGATCTGGCGCTCCCCGCGTTGGTCGGTGCGCCATGCCGTTCGCCGCGCGTTGGTGTTCAACCCGTACTTCCCGCCGGAGCTGGCAGCGAAGATCGTCCCGCTGCTGAACCTGACAGACCTCAACGAGCTGGCCACGGAAGGAAGCGCGCACCCAATCTTAAGGGAGCAGGCGAAGCTCTTGATTCAGGCGTCGGAGAAGAGGGGTTAGCGCTTCGAGTCGTCGACGATTTCCGCGTCTTCGATGTCGGCCTTCTTGGTGGGCAGTCGCGCCGCTGGACCCTTGCGCACGTCCACGAAGTCTTCGCCCTTTGACGCCTTCTTGAACGAATAGACGAACTTGCCAATGGCGTTGCCCAGCGCACCCATTCGTGAGGCGGAGAAGATCACCACCAACACGAAAGCCAAGATGAGGATCTCGCCGGTGCCGCAGGACATGGCGCGACCATGCTTCATCGCCACTGGGCGCGCAAGAAGCGATGATGGGCGCACTTATGTTGATCCTCGCCCACCGCGGCGCCAGCGCGGACGCTCCGGAGAACACGCTCGCTGCTTTCGAGGAGGCCGTCCGCCAAGGCGCGGATGGGGTGGAGCTGGACGCGATGGCGTGTGGCAGCGGAGAGATTGTCGTCTGTCACGACGAGAAGCTCACGCGCCTGGCGGGACGGGAGTGGGAAGTGGTTCGAACGCCGTATTGGAAGCTCAAGCGCGCGGACATCGGCACGCACTGGGGAGGCTCGGCCTACGCGGGAGCAGGGGTGCCGTTGCTCGAAGAGGTGATCGACGCGCTGCCCAAGCACTTCGTCATCAACATCGAGCTCAAGAACGACACGGTGGAAGACTTCGGTCTCTGTGAAGGCGCGGCACGGCTGGTCGCTCGAATGAACGTCGCGGACAGGGTGGTCTTCTCCAGCTTCAACCCGCTCTGCTTGTGGCGCGTCGCGCAGTTTGCGCCGTACGTTCGTCGCGGCTTTCTGATTGATCCGGATCGCTCGTTCTTCGCGCAGAACGCTTGCGTCGCGCCGCTGGTCTCAACCTATTCGGTGCATCCGTGCTTCACGCAGATCACCGAAGAGCGGGTGCACGGCTGGAGCGCGCGCGGTTGGAACATCGCGGCTTGGACGGTGGATGATCCGGACGAAGCACGCAGGCTCCGAGAGCTGGGCGTTGCCTACTGCATCACCAACAAACCCGGCCTGATGAAGCGGTCGCTCTAGAAATCCAGACCGAGGTTGAAGTTGAACGCGCCCACCACGGGCAACGAGCGATCCGTCCCGGTCGACTCGTCACGGAACTTGCCCATGCTGGCGCCGGAGGCCTCGATGCCTACTTGGAACGCACCGGCGATCAATCGAACGCCGCCGTAGAAGCGGTTGTGCGCGTTGGAGCCGAAGTTCACCGGATCGTAAACGTTGGTGTCGGTGAACTGCGCGGTAGGGTTGGCGATGGAATCCGCCGCGCTTCGTCCGGGGTTGAAGTCCACCGACGACGACGCCGCGCCGACCCAGATCAAGTTCCAGCCCACGTAAGGCGTGACCGTGAGCATCCCGCCAATCGCGAACTGCTTGCCCACGCCCAAATCGATTCCGCCGCTGGTCACCTCAAAGTCGCGCGCATTGAGCAAGCGGGTCGCATGGGCACGAACGCCGATGTCCGGCAGGTAAGCGAAGCCTTCATTGAGCGCCCACTTCACCTCGCCCGTGATGCTCGCCATCCGGCTGCGATCGAGCCAGGCGATTCGGGTGCCCAGCTCCAGGGAGAGCGGCAGCCCCTTGCGCAGATGAATTGACGGCATCAGCCAGGTGCCGTTGAACGGCGTTCCCCCGAGCTGCGACTGCGTGGGCATCAGGAAGCAGCCCTCTTGTGCCGTGGTGCAACCGCCGTTGGACGGGTCGCGCGCGCTCATGAAGACGCTCGATAGCTCGGCGCTCACCGCGAAGCCGGCGTGCCCCAGCGTCTCCGGAGGCATCAGATTGACCGAGCTCATCGCCACGCCGAGCTCGCGCGCGAAGGCTCGGAAGTTCGCGTTGGCTCCCGGCGTGGACGGGTTGCCCAGTTGATAGAGCCGAATGTCATTCACATCCGCGACCGCGGCGCTGGAGAGCCCCAAGACTGCGACGACCAAAGCGCCTACGCGCATGCCTCGAACCCTCCTCGCCACGACGGGCGGGCAAGGTAGCGTGACTGCGCCCACACCTCAATAAATCTGGGAATCTGGAAACCCGTGAAGTCTCCCCGAGCACCGGCGGGAGGACGTTGCGGCAGCGATACGGCGGTAGGTGGAATCGTTCTCTTCTCCCCCGTCGCTTTTCGGCGTTTGGCGCCCATCCTGACGCTGGCGTTACTGCGCGCCGAATTGCTGCGCTTGCCCAGGGGCAGGCGCGGGCTTCTGCGCCACCGCAGGTGGACGACGCCGGACCACGAGTGTCTTGCGCGCCGCGAAGTCCTGGCTCTCGCGCGCCACCACCAGCACCGTGTTGTTCCCCTCTTTAAGCGGGAAGTCGGTGGTGAACTTGATGTGACCGCCGTTCGCGTCCTCTTTGCCCGCGCTCTTGAAGAAGACCTTCTGGTCGTTCACGAGCACATACATGTCG
>JBQTKE010000255.1:0-2682 GCA_052386435.1 Myxococcaceae bacterium | reverse complement strand
TCCCCGTCTCTTCTCATCCCACCGCGTCGATCCTCCATCGTGCGAAGGACCTCTACGAGACGATCGCCGAGAGCTGTCTGGGTGACGACGGCCCCATTCACATTCTGGGTCACTCCACCGGCGGACTGGACGCGCGCTACCTGCTTTCGCCGAGCTGTCCTCTGGGCGAAGGCTACGACGTGGCGCGCTTCGTGGATCGGGTGAGGAGCGTGGTCTGCATCTCCACGCCGCACCAAGGGACTCCGCTGGCGTCGTTCTTCTTGGGGCTCTTCGGGCAGAGGTTGCTGCAGCTGCTCTCGCTCTTCACCGCGACCGCGCTTCGTCACGGGCGCATCCCCCTCTCGCCGCTGTTCAAGCTGACCGGCAGCTTGCTCAGGGCGGACGACGTGCTGGGCTTCAAGACGACCTTGTTGGACGAGCTCTTCGAAGGGCTCCTCTCGGATTTCTCGCCGGAGCGTCAGAGGGAGCTCACGCAGCTGTTGGCGAAGATCATGGATGATCAATCGCTGATCCGTCAGCTCACCGCGGACGAGATGGAGCGGTTCAACGCGCGCACGCTCGACAGATCCGGGGTTCGTTACGCGTCGGTGCTGACTCGGGCGCTCTCTCCGCGCGTGCGCAACTTCGTGATCGCGGGATTGGATCCGTACGCGCAGGCCACGCACTTGCTCTACACGTTCTTGCATCGGCAAAGTCGTGGCTTGTCTTCACGGTTGTTGCCCGCCTTGACCGCGCAGCAAGAAGCGATGCTTCGCATGGCGTACCAAGAACTACCGGACTCGGACGAGAGCGACGGGATTGTCCCCACGCGCTCGCAGCCCTACGGCCAAGTGCTGTGCGCGGTCACCGCGGATCATTTGGACGTGCTCGGCCACTACGACGGACCGAACGAGACCCCGCAGCACGTGGACTGGCTGGTCTCCGGCTCCGGGTTCACGCGCCAGCAGTTCGAAGCGGTCTGGACCAAGGTGCTTCAGGCCGTCCTCTGATCCGTTTTTCGCGCGCCGTTGTCTGTGGAAGCTCAGTGGCTTGTCAGAGGAAAGCGACGGGCATTTCGAACGACCCAAAAGAGTGTATTTCCACAGATAAAACGGAAGGTTAGGCTCCTGCATCCTTCCTTGACACGATTTTTCCGCGAACGGTACAGTGCCACCGCCATTTCCCTTCAACCGCACATGTCGGTCATCGTCCCTAAATCCTGCTCTCAGCAACGTGCGGCGCGTTGCTCTGAACCAGGTGCCCGTGTCGCACCGGTACGGGTCATCCGGAGGCAAATTCAATGAACGTGGGTTTCGTGGGTCTTCAGCTGTTGGGTCAAGCGCACGGTGGCGACAAATCCTTCTTCGAGGAGCTTGCGCAGCGCTGGACGGCAGGCGACTGGGGCATGTACCCGATCGCGATCTGTCTGGTCATCGCCATCGCGATCATGGTCGAGCGCGTGATCGTTCTCTTCTTCCAAGCGTCGATTAACAAAGAGGGCTTCCTCCGCGGCCTCAAGAAGCACATCTACGCGGGTGACCTGGACAAGGCGATCAACTACGTGGCGGGCCAGAAGCCCACCCCGCTCACCAACGTCATCAAGTCCGGTCTGATGAACGTCCCCAAGGGCGAAGAGGAAGTTCAGGCCGCTCTCGACGAGGCTTCTCTCCGTGAGACCCCCCGGCTGGAAGCGCGCACCGGTTATCTGGCGATGCTCGGTAACGCGGCCATGCTCGCCGGTCTGCTCGGCACCGTGTCCGGTCTGATTCGCTGCTTCGAAGCCGTGGCCACGGTGAACCCGGCGGACAAGGCGACCATCCTCGCGGCAGGCATCTCCGAAGCGATGAACTGCACGGGCTTCGGTCTGCTGACGGCGATCCCGTCGCTGATCGCCTTCTCCGTGCTGATGGGCCGCACCCAGAGCCTCATCAACGACATCAATGAGACCTCGGTCTCCGTTCTGAACCTCATCGTGTCCAACCGCGACAAGTTCAAGAACGCGACCGTGCGTGCTTCCTCCCACGACGAGGATTGAGGCGTTCGCTTCGCCGCCGCTCTCCGCGCTCAAAGGCCTTCAGGGTCAGGGCGCGGAGAACGAAACGCGGGGTGGTGTTGTCAGTGACTTGGTAGGAGCAGTTCCCTTGATTTAGCGGTACCGAAGGAGCGCGACGATGGCCGGCGGAATGGATCTTGGGCAGGGTGGAAAGGGTGGCAAGAAGCCGCTCGACACTGCCATCAACTTGGTGCCCTTCATTGACCTGATGGCCTGCACCATCGCCTTCCTGATCATGACGGCGGTGTGGACGCAGATTGGCCGTCTCCAAGTTTCGAGCTCCGGCGGTCCGGCGGACCCGAACCAGGAGCAGAAGGAAGACAAGACGGTCCCGGTCTCCCTGCTGATCTCGGAGAAGGAGCTGCGGCTCTCCGTGGGCGGTTCGGTGATGGACCCCATCAAGGTGGTCCGCGACAGCAAGAACAAGCTGGACCTCACCCAGCTCCAGACGCAGATCAAGAACATCAAGACCCAGCTTCCGGATCAGTCGCTGATCACGCTGCAGACGGAGGACACCGTCCGCTACGAGGACCTGGTTCGCATCATTGACGAGTGCATTGGCGCCGGGTTGGCGAACGTGTCCGTGTCGGCGGCGATGGGCTGAGATTCAAAGCGCGCCGCGAGGCGCATCCACGGCGTCCCCCAGCTCC
>JBQTKE010000254.1:0-12711 GCA_052386435.1 Myxococcaceae bacterium | reverse complement strand
GCATGGGGTCGACCAACTGCACCGCCGTAATGCCTTTGCCCTGGTGCACCAGGCTCTCCATCGCTCGCCGCAGCTCACAGAGCGGGTTGCCTTGTGACAGCGGCGGCGGCCGCACCGCGCACGTCTCGCCCGCGGGTGCGCCCGTCTCCGGAGGCAGCCGCGCAAAACCACCCAGCGTCGAGAAGAGCGACTTCAGGACGATCATCATAGGCGGCGGCTGTCCCTGTCGCTCGCTCGCGGACACCTGCTCCAGCAGAAGCTGACGAATGCCCTCGGTCTTCCCGGTGCGCAGCGCGTCGGTGAACTTGGGCATCAACGCGTCGAAGCTTCGGCACTCCGCGAGCTCAGAGAAACGCTGCGCGCGAGGTGCCTGGTTCATGTCCGCGCCGCAGGAGAGCGTGCCAAGCGCAATCAGAACGAAGGCCGCAGGTCGGAGGAGCACCATGGACGCGGCGTTATATGAGAGCGGCTTCACGAACGCGAATCAGAGGAAACGGCGCTCTTCAGGAGTGAAACCCGCTTCGATCAGAATTTCTTCTGTGTGCTGTCCGAGCGTGGGTGGGGGTTGCGTAGGCAAAGCGCCAAACTGAAGCGGCGTTCGCAAATGCGTGACGTCCCGCTTTCGCACCGCGTCGTGGGCCGCGACGAACATCCCGCGTGCCGTCAGCTGGGGATCGTCGAAGACCGCGTCTCCCTCCAAGACAGGGGTCACGCAGACGTCGCTCTTCGCGAACAGCTCCTGCCACTGCGCCAGAGTCTTCTCCCGAAAGAGCGCCTCCAACTTGCGCTGAGCGTCCTGGCCCTGCTCGCCGGAGGCGTACGCCACCTCCACCAGCTCCGGATGACCCAGCTGCTGACAGACACCCGCGAAGAACTTCGGCTCCAGCGCGCCCACCGCCAGATGCTTCCCGTCCTGGGTCGCGTAGACGCGGTAGCAACCGTAGCCACCGTTGAGAGCGTCCGCGCCCCTCGACAGAGGAGGCCCGTCAGGCCGGGTCAGCAGCCGCGCCGAGAGCTGCATGTGCAAGAACGCCAGTGCGCCATCCGTCATCGAGATGTCGAGGAAGCGTCCTTGGCCGGTGCGATCGCGTTCGTGAAGAGCCGCCAAGATGCCAACCAACGAAAACAGTGACCCGCCGCCCACATCCGCGACTTGAAAGCCTGGCACGCCCGGCGTCTGCGCGGTGCCGCTGTACCCGAGCAGCCCCGCACGCGAGATGTAATTGAGATCGTGGCCCGCTTTCAGTCGGTCCGGACCGGTCTGACCGTAGCCAGAGATCGAGCAGTAGATGAGCCGCGGGTTGTCGAAAGCCAGCGTATGGTAGGCGAGGCCGAGACGCTCCATCACTCCGGGACGCAAGCTCTCCACCAGCACGTCGTAGCGCGGGATCAAACGACGCAGCGCCGCCACGCCCGCGGGCTTCTTGAGATCAAGCGTGATCGATCGCTTGTTGCGGTTGAGCGCGTAGAAGAGCGCGCTCTCATCGCCCACCAAGGGCGGCATCTGCCGGATGTAGTCGCCCCCTTCCGGATCTTCGAGCTTGTCCACCTGCGCCCCCAGGTCCGCCAACACCAGCGTGGCGTACGGACCTGGCAACAGGCGCGAGAGATCGAGAACCCGAAGGTCCGAAAGCGGAAGAGACTGCGCGCCCATTTACGAGAGCAGCTTGCCCAGCTTCATCGCCAAGCCCATGTCCATGGGCTTGAACTTGAGCTTGCCCTGCATAGCCGCCATCTGTGCGTTGAGCTGCTTCTGACGGATCTTCACGAAGTCCGCGTCGCTGACGGTGATGGTCATCTTCGGCGTGCCTTCCGCGCCTTCCTTCACCCAATCCACGCTCTTGGTCAGGTCGAGGGTCCACGTCCCGCCCGCGTCGCCGGTCACCACGAAGTGGATCACCGCGTTGATGTCCTTGCCGAGCTCCGGCTTGCTGGACAGGAGCGCCGGGATTTCCTGCTCGAGAATGCTCTTCGCCGTCTGGTCCGCCATCGTATTCCTCGCTTGAGATAAGGCCTGAAAAACGCGGCGGACCGTACAGACCGTGTCCGCATGCGTCAACGAAAAGCCAGCCGCGGTAGGGCCTGCTCAGTGCAGGAGCGCGCGGTGCACCATGTCGAGCAGGTCGTTCAGCTCGAACGGTTTGGGCAGATGGCCGACGGCGCCAAGGTCCCGCGCCTTCGTCCCGACGTTGCGGTCGGCGCTAAGGACAATGATCGGAATCGACGCGACGGCGGGCTGCTGGCGCATTCGCTGGGCGAACTCCCACCCGTCCATCACTGGCATCATCAGGTCGAGCAGGATGAGCGCCGGAGGGGTGCTGTCCAAGCGGGTGAGCGCTTCTTGGCCATTGCGCGCACGTACGACCTCGTAGCCCTCGGCTTCGAGGATTTCGGAGAGCGCCTCAAGGATGTCTGGGTCGTCGTCCACGACCAGGACGGTCTGAGCGCCCTCACTGCGCGCTGCGGTCATCCCCGACATCGCGACCCCTCTCTCGTCCGGTCCTGCCTCATCGCCAAGCCACGTCTCCTCGAGTCGAACAGCGCGTAAGTCTGCCCTGCGGGATGGTGCTTAAAGACGCTCTCTTTTCAGATCGTTGCGCATAGAACAATCTCTGCACACTTTCCCTCCAGGTCCAAGTGCAAGGCCCGGGAGGAACCATGGAGGAACCGGTCGATCGGAAGGATCGCCTGAAATTGTTGTCGGTAGCATCCCACGAGCTTCGTGGCGCGGTGGCCAACGTCCGCTCGTATGCTTCGTTCCTCATTACGCGCGGCACGGCGTCCGATCCTGAACGAACTCTGCGCTGCGCGGACGTCATCCTGCGCAATGCGGACCGGTCGCTTCGGCTTCTCGAGGAGTACTTCGACAGCTGCAAGGCGGAGTTGGGCGGGTTGCCCTTTGAGCTTGAGGACGAAGACGTCCTCCCTCTCCTACAACAGGCCATCGCGGAGAGCGAGCCGTTGGCGCGAGAGCGCAACATTGAGCTGGGCCAGGAGCTCCCGGACACCCTGCCGCGCTCACGCATCGACCCCCAACGCATGGTGCACGCGCTGCGCTCCTTCTTAGAACAGGCGCTCGCTCGAACGCCGGATGGAGGCGTGGTCTTGGTCGAGGCCCGAGAGGAGGATTCCAGCATCCGGATAGCGATCCACGACACCGGACCGGAGGTGGGCGGCGAGACCCAGCGCCACTGGTTCGATGGGATGTGGCGCGCTCAACGCGAGCGAAAGCTGGAGCCGGGTTTCCGGGTTGCGCTGGCCAAGCAGGAGATCGAGGCGTTGGGGGGCGTGGTCGCGCTCAACAGTGGGCCGGACGCCACCACCCTTTCGCTGCAGTTACCCAGCATTCGGGCAGGGGCCCATTGACCCACCTCTCCTGCTGGCGCCGCCAGGCTCACACCGCTAAGCTGGGCATCCTTTCCGGCGTTTAAGGAGCAGGAATGAGACTCGGCGCTACTGAGCTTCTGATTTTGTTCGCGATCTTGGTCGTGTTGTTCGGTGCCAGCCGCCTGCCCGCGCTCGGGAGCTCGATTGGCGAAGCAATTCGGAACTTCAAGAAGGGCTTCAACGAAGTTTCGGACGCCACCAAGGACGAGCCGAAGCGCGTGAATGAAGGCAAGGACGCGTCGGCGTCTGCGACTCCCACCAAGGCCAAAGAGCACAGCTAAGAAACGGTCTCTTCAAAACACCAACGCCCTGCCCCTCTTCGCGAGTTGGCAGGGCGTTCGTGCATCTAGGCCCGCTCGAAGCTCAGTCGACGATCTCGCCGTCGTAGAGGGAGTCCAGCGTGGTCTTGAACTTGGCCGAGCAGACCTTTCGCTTCACTTTCAAGGTCGGCGTGAGCTCCCCGCTCTCCTGCGAGAAGTCTCGGTCCAGGATCGCGAAGCGCTTGATCGAGTTGTACGGCGGCTGCTGAGCATTGAGCGTGTCGATGACGGCCTGAACGGCCTTCTGAAGCTCCGGCCGCTTCGCGTTCGCCGCGTAGTCGCCCACGGGAGCACCCGCGTCGGTCAACACCTTCTTCGCCGCGTCCTCCGCCACGGTGATCAAGCAGACCAAGTACTTCCGCTTGTCGCCGTAGACCATCGCCTGACTGATGATGGGGAACGTCTTGAGTGAGTTCTCCAAGTTCTGCGGCGCAACGTTCTTCCCGCCCGCGGTGACAATGATGTCCTTCTTGCGGTCGGTGATTTTGACGTAGCCCTCGGAGTCGATCTCTCCGATGTCGCCCGAGTGGAACCAACCGTCCGCCTCGAGCACTTCCGCGGTGGCGCTGGGGTTCTTGTAGTAGCCCTTCATCACGCCTGCGCCGCGAATCAGAATCTCGCCGTCCGCCGCGATCTTCACCTCGGTACCCGGGATAGGCTTGCCAACCGTGCCGATCTTGATCTTCTCGGGCGGGTTCACGACCGACGCCGCGCTGGTCTCAGTCAGACCAAAACCTTCGAGCACTTTGAAGCCGAGCAGATCAAAGAAGTAAGCGATCTTCTTCGAGAGCGGCGCGCCGCCAGAGATGAACAGGCGCATCTTCCCGCCCAACCTCTCGTTCAGCGTGGCGTGGACCTTGGGGAAGACCAACTTCTTCGCGAGCGCGAACTGAAGCGAGTTGTATTCGCGGCCCGCGTTACGCGCCTCCACGTATTCGTCGAAGAGCTTGAACGCCCAACGGGTCATCTTGCCCTTCAACCCGGGGGCGCTCGTCCCGTTCTGAAGAACGTTGTTGTAGACCTTCTCAAACACGCGCGGCACGGACGGAAGAATGGTTGGGTGGGTCTCGCCCAAGTTCGCGACCAACTTGTCCACGGACTCCGCGAAGATCATCTTGAAGCCCATTCCCAACCACGCGGCCTTCACCACCTGCGCGAAGGAGTGCGCCAGCGGAAGGAAGAGCATCACCGAGTCTTCACCGCGCATCAGCTGGAGCTTGGAGACGGCGGTGGCTTCGTAGGACCAGTTGCCGTGGGTGAGGATCACGCCCTTCGGATCGCCGGTGGTCCCTGACGTGTAGATGAAGCAATTGGGATCATCCGACCGAACCTGAGCGACGCGATCATCGAACGCCTTCGGTGACGCCTGGTGCGCGGCCTCGCCCGCCTTGAGCAGGGATTCCAGCGACGATTCCTTCGCGTCCTTCGGCTGCCCCTCGAACAGGAACACCTTCTTCACCGTAGGACACTCCTGCAGCTTCGCGCGCAGACGGCTGGCGCGGCCTTCCTGCTTGCCCTCCTTCTCGTCGTTGTCGACGAAGACGAAGACCGACTCGGAGTTATTGAGGACGTACTTCGCCTCGTCCGGCGTGTTCGAGCCGTAGATGGGAACAGTGATGCCCTGCGCGGCGCTGACCGCGAGATCCGCGGTGACCCAGGTCAACGTCGTACCGCCGAAGATCGCCACGCGATCGCCTGGCCTCAGGCCGGCGGCGACCAGACCCGCGGAGATCTTCTTCACGTTCTCCAGGATGGTGCCCCACGACACGTCTTCCCAACGGCCGTTGCGCTTCTGGGAAGCGGCGATGCGGGAAGCGTTCTCGGCGCGCTGTTGAAGCAGTTGGACGAGATTCTGAGGACCACTGGAAATGGCTGCGCTGGAAATTTGGTTTTCGGCTCTCACTTCAGCTCCTTCTCGATCTGGATCTTCATGGTTTGGGCCCGAGTCTGGATCCGGCGGCCTTCTGGCGGGTCGTACGAAACGTCCGCCCCGGCGACTTTGGAAATCTCCGCGAGCGCCGCCTTCGCGTCCCCGTTTTTCCAGAGCAGCTCCGCGAGGAACAGCTTCTTCCTCAGGTTCTCCGGGTGCGCCTTCTCGACTTGGGCGAAGTATTCCTGGGCCTTGGTGAAGTCGCGCTTCGGCCAGGGGAGCTCAAAGTGGTAGCGCCCCTTGGTGAGCAGCGGCCCCCCGTGGTCGTAGTCAGGGTTCAGCTTGATCGCGCGGTCGACCTTCTCGTTGAAGGTCCCTTCCAAACCTTGGGTGAG
Source organism: Myxococcaceae bacterium (assembly GCA_052386435.1). GTDB lineage: Bacteria > Myxococcota > Myxococcia > Myxococcales > Myxococcaceae > JBQTKE01. The sequence goes on along the minus strand of JBQTKE010000254.1, from coordinate 6,739 downwards.
CGCGGTGAGCACGCCCACCGCTTGGGAGTAGCTTCCCAGTCCCGCGCTGGCCCAGTAGTGGCCTTCCACTGCGTTAGGGTTGGCGCGAATCGCCTTCTCACCCAGATCCCACGACTGCTTCCCTTCCGACTTCTTGAGGCGATCGTCGTTGGCGCCGTCCGCGATCCAAAAATGCGCGCGAGCGGATCGCCACAGCAGCGCGAAGTCAGTGGGCGACTTTTTGAGCGCAGCGGAGAGCTTGGTGTCCAGTTCCTTGATGACACCGGGTTGGTCGCGCCTTTCGTAGAGCGCGTCCAGATCGGCCAGGGGGATTTCTGAAGGGATAGGGCCAGCGTCCGGAAAACCCGCGTCCTGCCCCAACACAACCGAAGGGGTAACGAGCAGGGCGACGATCCAAAGTGCGCGCATTGACTAAGAGTGTTACCACGCGCTTTTGGGATGTCGCAACGAAAACGGAGCAGATCGCCCCCGTTTTGCTACGCGGCCACGTCTGCTTTCTCCAGCGCGTCTTCCGGGGGCATTTCTTCGTCGTGGTTGAAAGCCTCCAGGTATCGCTCCAGGAAGTGCTTGGTCTTCAACTCGACCTGACGCACACGCTCGCGGGAGACACCCCAGCGCTTGCCCAGCTCTTCGAGCGTGCGCGGCTTGTCCTGCGTCAGCCGCTCCTGGAGGATGTCCCACCCGAGATCACCGATGCGCTTCTTCACGCGCAACAGCGCCTCTTTCACGTCCTGATCCTGCTCGTGAGACAGGAACGTCTCCTGAGGTCCCGGGCTGGGGTCTTCGAGCCGGTCGAGGTAAGTCGCCTCCGCGTCCTCTTCGACCGCAAGGTCGAGAGAGAAGTCGGTCATGCTCGGGCGCTCCGCCTCACCGCCGCGGACTTGGCTGCGGTTGTCCTTGAGGTACCGCGTGATGTACGCGCGGATCCACCAGACCGCGTAAGTGGCGAAGCGGACATTCTTCTTCGCGTCGAAGTGCTCGATCGCCTTCATTAGGCCAACGTTACCCTCTTGAATGAGGTCATCCAGACGGTGGCCGCGGTTGGCGAAACGTTTGGCGACAGAGACCACGAAAGCGAGGTTGCTTCGAGCGAGCGTTTCCCGCGCCTGGGCATCCCCCTTCTTCGCCCTGCGAGAGAGCTCGTACTCTTCCTCTCTGGAAAGCTGGCGTCGCGCGCCCAACCCTCGCATGTATGAGGAGAGTCCTTCGTCGAATTTCTTGGTGCTGGCAGCCATCTTCGACCTCCTTTCGATAGGTCTTTTCGTGCGTTTGAAATGAATAGACGCACGCGGACGAAAAGCGTTTCGCCCCCGTTGCGACGAAGCGGCTGATTTTTCGAACCGCCCCGTCAAAGGCTGGGGATCTCAGCGCTTGTGCGTCGGGAAGATCTTCCCGGGGTTCAGCAGACCGGCGGGGTCGAATAACACCTTCAACCGTTCCTGAAGCGAGATCACACCTGGACTCTGTTCCAGCTGGAGAAACTCGCGCTTGGCGTAACCCACCCCATGCTCGCCCGTGATGGTCCCGCCCAGCTCCACCGTGATTCTCAGCATCCGCTCCACCGCCTCGTCGACCTTGGGCCGGTCGGCTGGGGAGTCGAACAAGATGTTCGCGTGAAGATTCCCATCGCCCGCATGGCCGTAAGTGGCGACGGTCAAGCCCATCTCCTGCCCCATTGCTTTCAGACGGGAGATGGTCTCCGGGATCTTTGAGCGGGGAACGGCGATGTCTTCAGAGATCTTATGCGGCTTGAGCGCCCGTAAGGCGGTCGAGAGCACGCGCCGTGCGGACCAGAGCTTCTCTCGCTGCTCCTCACTCTGCGCGACCAACGCCTCCTGCGCGCCGTGCGCCTGGCAGATCTCGCCCACGGCCGCCAGCTCGGCGAAGAGCCCGTCTTCGTTGTTACCGTCGACCTCCGCGAGCACACACGACGCGGCCCCCGCGGGGAACTGCACGCCTCGGTTGGAGACCGCGCTCAGCGAGACGTCGTCTAGCAGCTCCAACGTGCGCGGGATCATTCCCGCCGCCAGCACCGCGGACACCGCCTTCGCCGCGGAGAGGACCGTCGGAAACGCGATCAGCGCCGTCTTCACGAACTTCGGCAAAGGAATCACCTGCAGCGTGATCTCCGTCGCGACGCCCAGCGTTCCTTCGGAGCCCACGAAGAGCCCGACCAAGTCGTAGCCCGCCACACCCTTGATGGTCTTGCGCCCGACGCGAAGCACCTCTCCGTCCGGCATCACCCATTCGAGTCCGATCACATAGTCGCGGGTCACGCCGTACTTGAGCGCGCGCGGGCCTCCGGCGTTCTCCGCGATGTTGCCGCCGATGGAGCAGAACTCCCAGGAGTTCGGATCGGGCGGGTAGAAGAGCCCCTTCACCTCCACCGCCTTCATGAGGTCTCCGGTGATGACCCCGGGCTGCGTGACGACGGTCAGATCCTCCTGAGAGATGGAGACGATCCGGTTCATTCGCTCCAGCGAGACGGAGACGCCGCCCGCCAGCGGCAGCGAGCCGCCGCTCTTTCCACTCCGCGCCGCGCAGGGGGTGTACGGCACCCCGCGTTCGCGGCAGAGCTTGAAGACCGCGGAGACCTGAGCCGTGTTCTCCGGGAAGACCACCACGTGAGGCGGGAACTCTCCGGTGTCCGACTCATCACGCCCGTAGGCGACCAGCGTGTCCTCTTCCGTCTTCACCTGGCCGGGGGAGAGCACCTGCGCGAGAGCGTGTTTGAAGTCCTGCAAGACAGCGGGCGTCGGGGACCAACGGTTCATCCGAACATCTCCACCAGGCTGCCGTTCATCGCCAGCGGCGCCTGAGAACAGAGGTACCCAATCAACGCCGCGACCTGGTCGTCGGTCATCTTCGGCTTGAAACCCGAACCCTGAAGCATGTCTGTGTCCACGCTGCCGGGCATCACCGCGACCACCATCACACCCTTGCCGTCCACTTCCGCAGCCAGCGCCTTGGTCATCCCGTTCATGCCCCACTTGGAAGCGCAGTAGCTGATCATCCCCGGCGAGCCAAGCGTCGCGCTGATCGATGAGACGTTGATCACCCTGCCCTGCCCGCGCTTCACCATGCCGGGGATCACACGGCGCGCGAGGTAAAACGCTCCAGAAAGATTCACGCGCAGGACCTTGTCGAAGTCCGCGTCCGTGACGCCTTCGAGCGGCTCGCGCTGAACGATGCCCGCGTTGTTAATGAGCAAATCGATGGGTCCCAGCTCTCGTTCGGTCAGCGCCACCAAGCGGCTGCACGCGTCCGGATCGCTTACGTCACAGATTGTGCCTACGGCTTTTGCCCCAGCGCCGCGTACCGCTGCCAGCGAGAGATCCACGCCGCGCTCTTGGGTCGCGCACACTGCGACGTTGGCGCCCAAACGGGCGAGCGTCAGAGCAGTCGCTCGGCCTATCCCGCGCGACGCCCCAGTGACCAACGCCACCTTCCCACTCAGTTCTTCTTGCTTAGCCGCGCCCAAAGCTCGGCCCTCCGCTGACGGTCTTTGCGCAGGATGCCTTCATATGCTTCCGCATGGGCTACCGCGTCCACCTGCCGGTCACCGCGGCCCCTCAAGCACTGATGCCGCGCCTCGATGATGCAGGCCGTACCTTCGCTCTTGAGCACCCGAGCGAGTGAACGCGCGATCTCCCGAGCGAGATCCTCCTGCAGAATCAGCCGGTGCGCGAAGCAATTCACCAGCGCCGCCAGCCGCCCAAAGCCGACCACGCGCTCCGTGGGCATGTACGCGACGTGCGCGGTCCCTTCGAAGGGGAGCAGATGGTGCGGACACATTGAGTGGAAGCGCAGCTCTGAGATGAGCACCAGCTCATCCTGCGACCCTGCGGGCACCGGATACGTCTCACCGAGCGCTTCCTCGGGAGTGGTCTGATAGCCGGCGAGAAACTCCTCGCGCCAGGCCTCCGCCACGCGGCGTGGGGTCTCCTTCAGGTTGGGATCCGAGCGGTCCAACCCTGACGCGTCGAGGAACGCCTCCACTGCGCGCTCCAAGGCGGCCGGATCCGGCTTGCCCTTCGCGCGCTTGCCTCTCACTGGTCGCGGTAGCTGACGCAGTATTCGGGCGTTTCCCACAGGCGGAGCTCCTTGAGGCCTTCGACCTCCGGGCGAAGCTTCTCCCACATCCAAACGATGAGGTTCTCTGCGGTGGGGTTGTCCATGAAGTCGTTCAGGTTCTGGTGATCGCACTTCACCAACACCGACTCCCAGACCTTGCGGCGGATCTCGTCGAAGTCCCGGATCATGCCGTCTTTGGGGTTGGGCGTGCCGGTCAAAATCACCGCCAGCTTGTAGTTGTGACCGTGAAGCCTGAAACACGGACCGTCGTAATACGGCAGCCGGTGGGCCGCGCTGAAATGAAAGTCCACCGAAAGTTCCATCGCCATTGCCATGTGCAGATGCCCTTCTGGAAAAGCCTGTCCCCTCTCTAACGCAAGCGTGGACCGGACGCACTTTTCGGCCCGCGGCGCGTCTCAGCGCGTCTTCAGGTACTTGTTCCCCCTTGTCTGGGCGGACCGCCAGTGGAAGAAAGCGATTTGCTCATGATCAAGATCTGCCCTGCCTGCCGGCGAACATTCTCAGGGGGAACCGTCTGTCTGCATTGCAAGCAGGAGGTCGCGCTGCTGGACGTGGCCGACCCGGCGGTGCGGCGGGCGCACTTGAGGGCGGACGGAGATCTCCGGGTCACCATCCGGACTTATTACGGCGCTCGCAGCGCGATGCTGATGCTGTTCGTGGGCATCCTCTTTGGGTTGGCCTTTGGCGTCGCCCTGCTGCGCAAAGGCTTCTCCGAGCACGGCACCACGCGCGCGGCGGTCTTCGCGCTCGCACTGTCCGTGGCGGTGCTGCTCCCCTTGGCGACGACCTTCATCGGAGCGCGGGTGGTGCACCTCTTCTCGAAGTCGTGCCGCAAAAAGCCACTGAAGGCGATGGACCTGCGCGTGGTCCGGCGCGGGCAAGACCTGGCTTGATGGGTCGTGACCGTCGTCCGGCGCCGACAGGACGTGGACCTGGACTTGCCTTCGCTACTTCACCGCGTTCGACACCTGCTTGAACTCGGGCGTGCCGGCTTTCCCTAATAGATCGAAAAGCGCGGCCTCGACAGTCGTCGTCTTCGCGCCCGCTTCCTTGCAAAGGTTCAACCCGACTTCTCTGTCGAGCGCAGTCCGGGAGAGCACCGCGTCCGCGCAGAGGTAGGGGGTGAAGCCTAGGTCGACGAGATCGCGCACCGTTTGAAACACACAGACGTGGGTCTCCATCCCGGTGACGAGGATGTCCCTGCAATCTCCGAATTGGGCGAGGACCTCCGGCAGCACGCAGGAGAACTGAACCTTCTCGATCGGACGGGACTCGCCGAGGAGCTCCTTCACCCCGGTCACCGTCGGGCCCAGCCCCTTTGGATATTGTTCGGTGAGCACCACTGGAAGGCGGAGCGCTTTGGCCCCCGTGATCGCGGCCCGGGTGCGGTTGAGCACGCGCTCCATCTCCGGAGCGTTCATGGCTGCGGCGAGCCGTTCCTGAACGTCAATCACCAACAGTGCGGTTCGGTCTTTCGAGAGCCGGTGCGAGGCCAAAGGATTCTCCCTTCTGTTCGAAGAGTTGAATAAAAGCGTGCGGCGCTTATGGCATTCCACTCCGGGAAGGGTCCAGTCGTGCAACGACTTTCAGAGTTCCTCCGCCGCGAGGCGCAGCACTTTGGTCCGACGCTGGCCAAGCGCGCCTATGAGCGTGGGTTGGCGGTCACCGCCGCGGACGGCTCGACGCATCCCATTCCTGTGACCGGAACTCCGGTGGTTTTGAGTGGCGCCGAGCAGTCGCGCCGCACCGCACTCTCAGCGTTGATCTCGTCCGCGACTTTCAAGATGGCGAAGGCGGTCCTCGCGGGAGATCGTCGGCCCTGGTTGTTGGAGACGCTCTCCCCTCTCGAACGGACGATGGCCGAGAAGACGGGCGCGCTCATCACCGGACTGGCCACCACCCGCGTCGACTTCTTCGTGGGAAAGAAGGTCTCCGCGCTGGAGGTCAACGCGACCATCCCCGCGATGCAGGGCTATTCGGACATGGCCGCGCAGAGCTTCATTGAAACCGTGGGTGAGCGACTCGGGCTGTCGAGCGCGCACGTCGCCGGGTTGCTCGCGAAGAACGGTTCGAACACGCGCGCGCTGCTTCGCGCGCTGCTGAGTTGGTACGCCCAGCAGAAGAACGGCGCCACGCCCACGCGCATCGCCCTGCTCTCCCGCCGCAGCGACGCGCAGCTGACCGAGCAGCGTTACCTGGCGCAAACGTTCACGGAGATGGGTTTTGAGTCGGACGTCGTTCACCCAGATGAGCTCTCGGGCGACACTCAAGTCCAGGCGAACGGGAAGACGTACGACTTGATCTACCGGCACCTCTTTGTGAGGCGGCTGGAGGAGACACCGTCGCCTTACGTGGAGACGCTCTTCGCCGAGGTCCCTAACCAGCGCGCAGTGTTGGTAAATCCTCCCGCGTCACAGGTCGAAGTGAAGGGCGTCTTTGCGCTGCTTTCCCAGGCGTGCGCGGAGCCGGCGCTTGCCGAGTCGGCTGGGTTCACTCTCGAAGAGCTGCAAGCCATTGGCGAAGCGGTGCCGTGGACTCGCTCGTTGCGGAGTGGTCCGTCGCAGGGACCGGATGGCGAAGCGCTGGATGATCTCATCGCGCGCGTCGCGTCCACGCCGGAGAGGTTCGTGCTCAAGCGCTCGTG
>JBQTKE010000253.1:0-2570 GCA_052386435.1 Myxococcaceae bacterium | reverse complement strand
GCTTGCCCGCGGCCATCGCGGGAGGCGACGCCGTGAGCAGAACGACCAGCAGCGGGAGGCACTTCGGCATCGACATGGGCGTGGACTCTCGATGGGGACCGCGCGATGTGATCATGTGCCCCACACGGCCGCAATTTTTTCGACCCAGCCTCGTCGCTTGGTGTCGTATGAGTCCTGTCGTTACGTCATTACAATGACGTTCCTCCACTCATGAGCAGCCCACGCGACAAGAAGGACCCACCGAAGCGACCGCCATTGGACGACTCCGGCTTCGACCGACCGGCGCGCAGTCTCTCGGATGGAATACCGCCGCCCAGCGGTCACGCGCTCGGCCCGAAGCCAAAGCCCAAACCCAAGCACCTGGCCCGGCCTCTGGGCAAAAAACGCGTCGCGGCCGCCGCACAACCGGATGCGGAGAAGGAAGCGCGCGAACAGGCCAAACAGGCCGCGAAGCTCCGCGAGCAGATGCTGGGACGGACCAACTTTGCAGGCGAGAACCTCCACGCCAAGCAACAGGCGCTGATCGCCGCCACACCCCTCGCGCTGCCGGAAGAAGAAGAGCCCTCTCTACCGACCGTCTCGTACGACGGCGCGAAGCCCGACCCTCTCCTCGCGTCCCGTGATTTGTGGAAAGCGGTCACCGCCCCTGTGCAGAGCCGTGAAGGCAAGCGGACCGGGCTGATCTACCGGCAGGCGATCAATCAGTTCGGCGTGGGGAACAACCCGCGTTACGAGCCGGAGGACAACGGCGCCTCCCGCGCGCACATCTTCGTCTGGGACCTCAGCAGGGCCATGGGCGCGGAGATTCCACACTTCCTGGGGAGCCGCGAGCTGTCGTTCGTTCAGACCGTGGATTGGATCCGCTACGAAGGTGGAGATCGGTGCTGGCTCAAGTGCGAGCTCGCGCGGGCGATTCAGGCCGCAGACTCGGGGATGCCCGTGCTGGCGATACCCAAGGACATCAAGCTCCGCGGACTCGCTGTGTTGCGACCTGAAGAGAGGACGCCCGACGGCAAACCGCTGTTCGCCGCGCTCTCTGGGAACAACGTCAGCCTGAACGATGCGCTCGGGGTTGTTGCGGCTGAGTTCTACTTTCACGCCTGAACGACTGCCTGGTCCTCGTCAGCGCCACGGTGCTCATCCCCCCTCGGACGACCGAGGCCTGTCACACCTGACCTCTTGGCTACCGAAGATCCCTGGCACGCGCCGCCAGGCCCGGATAGTGCGCGAGCGCGTCCTGCAGCGCCCTCCTTCGCCGCGTGAACGACTGCTTGATCATCTTCGCGCGCACTTCCGCCGGGTAATAATCCGCCGGCTTCTTTCCCTCGAATGCTTCGGACTGGAGCAGGAAGCGGCAGACCGATTCCGGATCCGCGGTCAGCTCCGCCAGCACACGCCCCGCGAAGCGATCCGCCTTCGCTTCCTCTTCCCGAAACAGCGCGTTGAGCTGGGCGCGGTTGAGTCCAGAGAACGCTTCAACCCCCGGCCAGGTCCAGGGCTGATGCCCGATCTCATGACCCAGCACCGCGACCAGGAAATCGTCGTCATGCTGGTGCCTCTCCAGCAGCTCCGTCCCCAGCGCGATCTGACCATCGCGGGAGATGCTCGCGTTTCCGCCTTCGCAGAGCGCGATCGACATTTCGTCAGGTGCTTGCCCAGCGATCTCCGCGATTCGCTCCTTGAGCGCTTCCGCCTTGCGCAGCGCCTTCCTCAGCTTGGGGAACTTTCGGCGGTCGACCAACCTAGGCGGACGCTTGCCGAAGAGCAGCACCGCCATTGGATGCGCGCCGGTGCTGGTAACGAGCGGAGACCCCGCCCGGTTCCCCAGGGAGGTGTTCGTCGTGGCTGTGCTGGTAGGGCGCCGCTCGACCTTCATTCCTGCGGCCGACTCTACCACCTGCGGCCGGTGCGACTTGACAACCTACGTGCTTGGAGCGCCAAGCGGCGTGTTGCCGAAGACGCTCGGGTCATGCGGCAAGCTCCCGCGCGGCGATCGCAGATACACGTACGGCGTCGCGTGCAGAAAGTTGGAGACGCGCGACGTGTAGATGTCCGAATGGCGCTCCACCTGCCGCGCCAAGTGACTCTTGTCGTTGCCCGCGCGCATCAACAGACCCCACTGCGGGTTGCTCAGCTCCCCCGCGGCCTGCGCGAGCGGTCCCAGCTCCGCGTCGATCGCCGCCACCCGCATCTTTAGCGCGCTTGCCCGAGTCCCCAGCACGTCGTCCGGGAGCTCGCTCTGCGGCCCGGACCTGTGTTTACGGCGCTGCTGGGCGAGCCGAAGCTGACAGAGCTCATCTTCCAGCGCTTCCTTCTCGCGCATGCGCTCCGCGATCAGCGCCTCCGTCCGCCGGAACTTCTCCACCGCCAACACCTCGTCCTCTAGCTCCCTGAGGATCAACCCGGTCCGCCAGCGGAGCACGCTCTTCGTCACGTGCACGTCGCCGAACATGTGATCGCCTACGTAGAGAATCTCGTCGCCGGAGAGCTTGAGGTGCTTCTCCACCTGCGACGCGCTGCCACCCAGGTACGCGGTGCCCGGCCTGAGATCCCCCACCGCCGGACGGAGC
>JBQTKE010000252.1:0-5904 GCA_052386435.1 Myxococcaceae bacterium | reverse complement strand
GTCGAGCCGGCGGTAGAGCGCTTCGAACTCGACGTTGAGCGATTTAGACACGGTAGCGGCTCACCACGGCCGAAAGGCTTTTCGATACCGAAGAGACGCTCGAGGCGACGCGCTCGATCCTTTTGCTGTTCTCCAGCGCGTCGTTCATCGCCTTGGACTGATCGGTGATGACCGTGACGAGCTGCTCCACCCCGGTGGTCTGCTGCCTGGAGTTGTTCGCAATTTGCCGCGCGGCGAGCGAGGTCTCCCGGCCGGCCTGGGCCATGTTGGCGATGGTGCCTCCGGCGCTCTGAGCGAGGGTGATGGTGGAGCTGGCCCGCTTGCTTCCCTCCTCCGTGGCGATCACCGCGGCCCGCGTCCCTTTTTGGACCTCTCCCAAGATCGCCCGGATCTGCTCCGCCGCCAGCTTCGAGCGCTCCGCGAGGTTGCGCATCTCCATGGCCACGATGGCGAAGCCCTTACCCTGCTCGCCGGCCCGCGCCGCTTCGATCGACGCGTTGAGCGCGACCATGTTCGACTTCTCGGCCAGGTCCTTCACCGTGGTGATGATGTCCCCGATCTGAAGGGTTCGCTCGGAGAGCTCGGTGATGGAGAGGGCGATGGCGTGGACCTGCTCCACCAGCTTGCCCATCCCCGCCACGCTCTCGTCTACCACCTGCTGCCCTTCGTGGGACAGCTCCTCGGCGCGCTGCGTGGCCTTGATGGCGGATTCGGCGTACTCCGTCGCCTGCTTGGAGGTCTGCGCGATCTCCGACGAGGTCGCGCTGGCCTCGCCAATGGACGCGGCTTGCTGCGTCGCCATGAGCGACTGCTGCTGCGCCGTGGAGAGGATGGTCGCCGCCTCGCGCTCGAGTTCGGCGGAGGCCGCCTGGAGATCCACGACCATGCCCCGGAGCGCCGAGGCCATGCTGACGAAGCTCGCCCCCAGCTCGCCGAGATCTTCACCCTGATCGAGCTCGACCACCTGGCGGAGATCCCCGCTGGCGATTCCCGAGGCGAGGACGGAGAGGCTCTCGATCGGCTTGACCAGGAAGCGGTTGATGACGAACGGAGCGAAGAGCGACACGACCGCGAGCAGCAGGCCGAGCAGCAACCCGAACGCGATGAAGGAACGCCGGGCGTTGCCCAAGGGGCGCAGCTCGAAGCCGACGCGGAGGCGGTCCGTCGCCTTCGCCGGAGCGGGGCTCACCGTCGCCGCCTGCGAAGGGCCAATGGGGACGATCACCTCGAGCACGTCCAGCCCGGCGAAGCTGTGCTCCCGGCTGCTTCCCTTCACCTCCGGCAGCCTCGCCAAGCTCCCCTGGCTCCCTTCCCGCAGCTCCTGCCGCACGCCGCGGAAGACGATCTCTCCAGAGGCGGCCTGAACCACCGCGTAGGCCGCGTCACGGTGCGCTTCGAGAAACTGCGCGACGAGCGGCTCCAGCGCCGCCTTGTCGCGACCGTTGGGGAGCCGGCCGATCGGTTCCGCCAGCAGGGCGGCCTGAGCGCGTGCCCGAGCGCCATGCTCGTCCTTGAGGTGTGAGTGCATCCTCGCGCTCAGCGCCAGTGTCAGGCCGAGCACCACCGGCACCACTGAGCCTGCGCAGAGGGCCAGAATCTTCCAGCGCAGCTTCAACCGCCGCCCGGCCACCCGGCCCACAGGCGGTCCGTCGTTGGTCGGCTCCACGTCGGTCGGTACCACGTTGGTTGATTCCACCCGCACCTCGAGAACCCGTCATCGGGTTGGTTTTTGAAGCGACTCTTGCAACGCCCGCCGCAGCGCACCGACGGTGATCTCTCCAAGCCCGCGGACCCGAGCCTGATCGTCCAGCGCCTGGATACAGCGGAGGACGCTCTGCTTGGCTCGTTCTGCCTCCGCCCGCTCACCCAGGCGGCCATGGAGGTTGGCCAGCGTGGCGTGGCCCGCGGCGAGAGAGGGCTCCAAGTAGAGCGCGCGGCGCGCCGCCGCGAGCGCCCCACGAAGGTCCCCTCGCGCTTCGCGCAGCGTTGCCACGAGCAAGAACCCCTCAACCAGCAGCTCCTCATTGCCCGCGGCCAACGCGAGGCGCTCGGCGAGCTCGCTGTCTCCGCGCGCGACCGCCGCCCGCGCCAGCGCAAAGCGATCCGACTCTGGAGGCGGGGGAGGGCGCACCAGGTCCAGCGTCGAGCAGGCAACGGGGCTGGTCGCGCTCGCCGCGGCGCGCGGGGGCGGGACGCGTCGCCGGCGTGCAGGGGGGAGCGCCGCCGCTGGCGAGGCTGAGGGGCTGCTCGACCCGCTTGGTCGACGCAGCAGGGTGACTCCGGAGAGCAGCTGCGCTTCGAAGGGAAGCCCGTTCGCGCAGGGCAGCTCCGCGGAGGTCAGCAACAGGATCCCGCCTTCCTTCAAGGACTCGAAGATCCCCTGCAGCACGCGGGTGGCCCTCGCCCGGTCGAAATAGATGAGGACATTGCGACAGAAGACGACGTCGAACGGGCCCTTGGGCGGCGGCTCCGCCACCAGATTGTGCCGCAGGAATCGGACCGGCCGCTTCGCCTCCGCCGTCACCTCCCAGACAGCCCCCGGCCTCTCCACGAGGAAAGGCGAGACCCGCTGCAGAGCATCTCCTCGGAGCGACCAGCTGCCGTAACGCGCCACTGCGGCGCGCTCCAGCGCCTGCTCGGAGATGTCCGTGCCGAGCACCTCTGCGTCCGCGATCCCCGCCTTCAACAGGCTGATGGCGATGCTGTAGGCCTCCTCGCCCGTCGCGCAGGCGGCGGACCAGATCCGCAAGGGCTGCGGCCGCGAAGGTTCTCCCGGACGCTGAGCGAAGAGGGTGCCCAAAAGCCCGAAGTGCTCCTCCGTCCTGAAGAAGTAGGTCTCGTGGATGAGGCACACGCGACAGAGAAGGCGCACGCTCTCGCCATCGCCCCTCTGCAACAGCTGCACGAAGCGCGGCAGCTCCACTTGGCGCTGCTTCGCCGCGGACGCGACCAAGTACTCGAAGACCCCTCGGAGGCCAGCGCTCAGGCTGATGCCCGTCGCCTGTTCGAGGACGTGTTCGACAGCCTGGATCTCCGCCTGCTGCAAAAGCGTGGTCACCCGGCCCCCACGCTGGCCTGGATGATCGCATCCAAGGAAAGGAGAGGAAGCGTGAGCTCCTGCTGGCGTGCATGGCCGGCGATCATCGCGCCGTTCGGATGGACGAGGTCCGCCGCTTGGGAGCCCTCGACCACCCACGGCGCTTCCCAGAGCGTCTCCACGCGATCGACCACGAGCGCCACATGGTGGATCCCGGCCAGGATGAGGACGTGCGCCTCCAAGGGTGGGCGACTGGCGGCTCCAAAGAGGCTGGCCAGACCGACGGCGATCTTCGCCTGCCCCCTGTAGACAAAGCCGCCCAGCACGCCCGGCGCCGGCCGCAGGGCGGCGTCCTGCGCTACGAGGGGGACGATCTCCAGCACTCCATAGGAGGGCAGGAGCGCGCGCCGCTCGCCGAAACGGACCAGGAGATAGAGCCCGGGGAGCTTGTCTCCCACAGAGCTCGCCACCAGCTCCGTCTGCGTCCGCGAGAGCTCGCGCTCGAGCTCGACGATGCGCTCGCGCAACTGTTGTCGCTTGGTCGGTCGTTGTTTCACTCTTTGCCCACCGTGCTCGTCGAGTTCGACCCTGGCGGCTTGGAAGAGTTACGCGTCTTCGTCACAGAGTATGAGCCGGCGGCAACCGCCGCAAGATACGCGCGCGTGCGCCTCGCACCGCGCCCGGAGCACACCTCTCTGCGCGAGAGCTGACCGGCGGTGACAGTGCATTGACTTCAAGCGCCTCGAGGCTTCTAATCAATCCAGTCTGCATGCCTCATTTGTCACTTCGTGTCGCAGCGCTTGAAACATCCAGACGAGGTCATCGAGAGGACATGCACGTGTGAGGCGCTTTCCTGCGTGGGTGCGGTCAGCACTGTTTGGAATCGTCGTCTTGACGTCCGGAAAAGCGGGCGCTGCCGATCCCTTGCCCGTCAAGCTCCAGGCGGTGCTCCTGAGGAAGCTCATTCTGTACAACCGCACGCTCGCCGCCAAACCCAAGGTTGAAGTGCTGATCGTCGACGAGGGTGGCAAGGGCCAGGAGCTTCTCGGTGAGCTCCAGCGGGCGGGGCTGGGCGCGACGCTGGTGAAGATCGGCAACGCCCCCGCGGGGCTGGACAGCGCGGCAGCGCTCTACCTCTTTCAGTCCGCTCCCGCCCTCAGTGAGCTCTGCACCAAGAAGAAGATTCTCACCGTCTCCGGGTCCGTCGGACTCGCCGAAGCGGGCGAGGCGACCGTCGCGTTTGGCAGAAAAGCGGACGAGCGACCAGAGATTGTCATCAATCTCGCGCGCGCCAAATCGGAGGGGCAAGAGTTCGCGGCGGATTTATTGTCAATTGTGCGAATTATACGCTGAACGTTGTCCAGCAGCTCACCTGAGAAAGACGCCTCGATTCAGCAGTCAGAGGACAAAAGATGTTGGTTCTCATTGTCGAAGACGCGACGACGATCGCGACGCTCGTCAAGATCTACCTGGTCGGCTGGAACCTGGAGTTTCAGGACGCCGGCAACGGGAGAGAGGCGCTCGCCCTGGCACGGGTGAAGCGACCGGACTTAATCATCAGCGACATCCGAATGCCGGACATGGATGGCTTCCAGCTGTGCTCCACGCTGCGCAGCGACAAAGTGCTCCACGACGTCCCGGTGATCTTGATCACGGCGCTTCAGGACGAGGAGTCGGAGCGCATGTTGCGAATGGTGGGCGCGACGGCCTTCCTCAAGAAGCCTGTGGGCGTGAACAAGCTCAGAGAGATCGTCGGGCGGATCCTCCGCCTCCCATCCGTGAACCCGACCGGCGTTCCCAACAAACCCTGACCCTGGCCGCCGGTTTCGATCAGAAGCGACAGGAAATGCTGCCAGTGATCTGCCTGCCATCCAAGAGCTGTGGGACGAGCACCGAGCCTGGACGGTAGATTCGTTGATTCAAGAGATTGGAACCTTTCAGCGCGAGCGACCAGTTGTCGAAGGGCCACCAAGTGATGGAGACTTGATCGAGCACGGACGCTGTCGGATAGGTCTCCGCCGGTATCGAGCTGTAGACAATTCCGTCCTGCCCGGTGATGCCCTGAAATTGCGCCTGTGATGGAATCCGCTGCGCGATGAACCCATTGAAGAGCGCGCCCAGGTGGACGTTCACCCGCTGCGCGACGGCGATGTTCACGCTGGCCGCCCCGCTGAGCGCTGGGAATTTCGTCGGGCCACCCAGCTGTCCGTCGACGAGGAAGAGCGGGTTGGTCCCCGGCAGCGGTCTGACGTAGGCGCCGTGCAGCCGCAGCCCGACTTTGCCGCCGAGCAGGCTCACCAGCCCCGTCGCCTCCACGCTCAGCGCGCTCACGTCACCCTGGTTCGTGAACTTGAACTGGCCGCTCCGCGCGTTGCGATCCAGGTCGAAAGTGATGAAATTGGCGACCCGGTTGTATGAAACACTCAGCTCGCCTCGCAGGAAATCATTCTTGAATCCGGCCAGGAGCTCGGCGGTCTGGACAGTCTGGGGCTTGAGATCTTGGCTGCCTTGATAGTCCGAAAGCGAGTTTCCCGTCTCATACACGAACGCGGGATAGACGAAGGCAGAGGTGTATTGGGACTTGAGATAGAAGAGCTCGCCCAGAGGGACGACGAGGGAGACCCGCGGGCTCAGCTGCGGCGAGGACCCGAACTTCTCGTCGACGCGACCTCCCAACAGCAGGCCGATCTTGCCGGGCAGAGTCGTCAGGTACTGGAAGTAGACGCCCAGCTTGTATTGATCCCCGTCGCCCATTCCTGGGGCGGCCTTGTCGGTGACGTTCCCGTCGGTATCGACCAGGGTACCTTCGCGAAGCATGGGCAATTCGGCGCAGAAGAGATCCTCTCCCCCCTGCCGGGAGTAGATGC
>JBQTKE010000251.1:0-10027 GCA_052386435.1 Myxococcaceae bacterium | reverse complement strand
TTTGTCGGCGAAAGTCCGGATTGACCGCATGATCAACTCGTGGGGGACCGTTCCCATCTGCATCACCAGAATCAGCTCGTCACAACCCGTAGCCGCATACCGAGCTACCTGTTCTCGTGCGGCTGCGGGGTCCCCAATGATTGATAGAAGCGACCCTCCCTCCGACTGTCGCTGCGCCGTCTTTGCCTTCTGAAGCTCTTCATCAGAGAGAAAATCTCGATGAACGGGCAACCGGCCAAGGGGGCGGTGTGGGCCCTGATAATACTGAGCCAATGCCTCTCCGAAGAACCGAGCTCCGCGAAATCCATAGCGGCAGGCCTCTTGATCGTCGTCCAGCACGAGGCAATTTGGCGTCAGCGCGAAGTGATTGTTCTTTTGATACCCCTTGGGGTTGGCCTCTGCGATGCTCCGCTTGTAGAGATCCACTTTGCGCTTCAAGTATGCCGCGTTTCCGGCCGCGAAGTTGAGTGCGCCCAACCCCAACCGCCCCACGTTCTCCACCTGCTCGGGTGAGGTGCAGGATGTGAACAGGGGCGGGTGTGGCTTCTGCACCGGCTTTGGGACCACCTGCGTCTTGGGGACATTGAAAAATTTCCCGCTCCATTCAAAGGCAGTTGATTGCCATATCTGCGGGATCATCTGCTGCGCTTCCATCCACTGCTCATGTAGCGAGGCCCTGTCAACCTCATAGGCATCTTGCTCTGTGCGGCTCCCGCTCTTGCCGGTGCCCAGGTCGAGCCTGCCCCCGCTGAGAACGTCCAGGGTCGCGGCGCGCTCGGCGACTTTCAAAGGATGGTTGTAGCGATACGGCGTCTGAACCACACCGTGACCGAGGCGAATTCGCTTGGTCTTGGCCGCTACGTACGCCAGGAACACCTCTGGCGCGGAGGAATGAGAGTACTCATACATGCCATGGTGCTCGACGACCCAGACACGGTGCATGCCCACTTCGTCGGCCAGGATCGCCTGCTCGACGCAGTTGTGGAAGTTCGCGATCTCCGATTCCGGGGTGGGATCCGCGATCTGGTTCTCAATGAATATTGAAAATTGCATTTAGATAAACTCCTCGAGCCGCCTTGCGGTGTTTTCAGCAGGGGAAGCATTGACGTCAGCGGTCGTGGAGTTTGGGTAGGGCGGGGAGATGTTCGACATTCCGAGGAATCCGTCCACCACCCGAACAACCTCTTCGGCGTGGGTAATGAGCGCCAGGTGCCCCGCACCAGCGATGACCGCGAGCTTGGACTGGGGAATGCATTGCTCGAGTGCGACCGACTGTTGCAGCGGGAAGACCCGATCTGTTTCTCCCGCGACGATCAGCGTGGGAAGGCGGAGGGCAGAGGCCAGCTCCTCATTGTTCACCCCCGCGACCAGCTCTGCATAGGCGGCCGCCGCACTCATACTGCGCCGCTGGCTGCCGTACTCCATCAGCAACGTCGCCTCGGCACTGTGTTGGGAACCCGCCAGGCGCTTCTCCTCATCAAGCGCATGCGCCAGATCGTAGGGTAGCTGCGTCGCGGACGAGCGGAGCCAGAGCCCCCCGTTGAGCAAGGTCAAGGAGCGCACGTCATTCGGATGACGGGACGCAAGACTCAGGGCCACAAAGGAACCAAACGAGTACCCCACCAGATCAAACGGTCTGTGTCCGAGGTAGGTCCGCAGGCCAGACGCGAGCGTGTCGGCCAGATCCGCAATTCCTGTGAACTCCACGAAGGAGCTGCGTCCAATTCCGGGATAATGGAGGCCTATCACGCGTCGTCGCGGCTCCAGCGCCCGGATGAGGCTCCTCATCGTCACCAGCTCGGTCATGTAGCCGGACAAGAGGACCACGGGCGGGCCTCTACCCGCTTCCATCACCTCCAAACTGCGCTCGGACGAATAGCTCCAAAGAGTGGAGGTCACCTTCACCCCCGTGACCAGATCTTTGTACGCTACGACCTCGTTGAATGGACCGGTGAAGCTTAAGCCTGCGACGGGGCTGAATCCACCTTTGCCCCCCCGTTCCATCTCCGTTCCAAGCACAAACTCCGCGATGGCCGCAGGCGTATCGACCTCGAAAAGGCTCGCGGAGAGTTGCAAGCCCGTCTGATTTCCCAGGCGCGTGCGCAGCTCCATCGCCATCAAAGAGTCGAACCCCAGTTGGCGCAAAGACTGCGCGGCTGAAACGTCTTCAACAGGAAGCAAGAGCAGGCGGGCGATCTCGCCCCGAACAAGGTCAACGACCTTGTCGATGCGTTCTGCCGTTGGGAGCGCAGCCATCCGTTGCTCCCAAGGCAGCTCAGCGGGAGAGAAAGGCAAAGGAGCATTCTCAGCGTCCCGCACCGTCTGCGTGCGAGGCACAGCGCCCAGTATCACTCCAGTCAGCTCGGCCAGGACCTGTCCGGCTTCATCGAGCAAGCGGAACTCCGCCCGCAGCGTTCCCATCTCCTCGCCGGGCGCCGTTCGGGCGTGTACGTAGCAGGGCGCTGCGTTCGCCCTGAACACCTTGAAACTGGCAATGCTCGAAGGCTTGTGACCACCTGCCGCGTGGAAACAGGCCTCCAGCAGCGCTGGGTGTACACCCCACCCTCTTGGCGAAACATGCCCCGGGAGATCGAGCGCTGCCAGCGCTTCATCCCCGCCGGTCCAGAGTTGCTCGATGCTTCTCATGTTGGGGCCGCATTGAACGCCCGCGACCTCCAACCGGCGATACAGACCCGCGAGATCCAGCGGAAGGGAACAACGCTGGCGAAGTTGCGGCAGCTCCTCAGAAGGCAACTCCGCGGCCGCTTCAGTCACGTCGGCCGTAGCGTGGAGAGACCACGTCGCCCCGGGCGGCGCCTCCACAGATTGGGAGTACAGAGCGACGCTTCCCCCATCGCCCCGGACGACGACCTGGACGCGAACAGCGGAGCCGCTGGCGAAAGAGAGGCGCCCCTTCATGGACACTGTTCTCAGAGCACAGAGGTCCCCCCGGAAATGTTGGACGCCGGCGCGAAGAAGCTCCAATGCGGCCCCCGTAGGAAGCGAGACTGTTCCGTCCTCCCGATGCGCCTCGAGCCAGGGAAGCTCTGCAGGAGACACGGTCGCTTCATAGACTCCGTCCGTGCTCGCCGTGGCCAACCGGGTGCGCAGGAGGGGATGATTCGTGGGAGCGCCCCGACCGGCCTGGGCCTTGGCGTCGATCCAATAACGGGTCCGCTGAAAGGGGTAGGTCGGCAAGTCGACCGGAGAGCCGCCGCTCGGAAAGACCTTCTCCCAGCGCACGGTGCCGCCGTGCACATGCCACTCACCCAGCGCTCGAAGAAGGCTCTCTGCTTCGGGTTGGCCCGCCGCGCAGGAGGTGATGAAGGGTTCCTCCCCCTCGCCCCAACATTCAGGCAGCACACCCACCAGGGCGCCCGTGGGCCCCAGTTCCAGCACCGCCTCGGCGCCTGCCCTCCGCAGTGCCTGCACACCCTGCGCAAAGCGCACCGGCTCGCGGACGTGACGTACCCAATACTCCACAGTGGCCAACTCGGCGTTGGCTGGGCCTCCGCTCAGATTGCTGATCAGCGCGCGCCGTGGTTGCTCGAACACGACACTCTGAAGGGCCTCTCTGAAGTCTGCCAGCATGGGGTCCATGAGCGGCGAGTGGAAGGCATGCGAGACGGTTAGCCGCTTGACCCTGCGTCCCCGGTTCTTGAAGCTCTCCGCCACCTCAGAGACGACTTGCTCGTCACCCGCCACCACCCCGGACCGTGGCCCGTTCACGGCGGCGAGTGAGACCTGCGAGCCTCGTCCGCTCAACTCGGCGGAAAGCTCGTCTTCGCTCGCCTCCAGAGCCACCATTGCGCCTCGCGACGTCAAAGCCTGCATCAAGCGCCCGCGCGCGGCGACGAGCTTCGCAGCGTCCTTGAGCGAAAAGCACCCAGCGACACACGCCGCAGTCACCTCTCCAATAGAGTGTCCCATCAGCCAAGCAGGCTCGACACCCCACGCTTGCCATTGGGTCATCAAGGCCCATTCCATCGCGAAAATGGCCGGCTGGGTGAAGCCAGTCTCGTTCAGTTGCTTTGCCGCGACACTGCCGGGCTCTGCCCACATGACCTCGCGGAGTGGCCGTGGGAGGTTCCCCTCGAAAGCGTCGAAGGCTTCATCGAGCGCTGCCTTGAACACCGGCCACTGCTCGGAGAGTTGTCGTCCCATGCCAATCCGCTGCGACCCTTGACCGGTGAACACGAATCCCACCCGCGGCGGACCTCCACTTCCGGCCCGGCCGCGCCGCACCTCCGCTGAGGCCGCGCCGCGAGAGAGCGCCCCCAGTGCGTCCTTGAGCGCTTCCTTCGACTGCACGATCAGGGCAGCCCGTTCTTCGTGGTGGGTCCGCCGTGTCGCCAACGTGAACGCCCAGTCGTCCAGCTCGTTCGCTCCTGCGTGGGGGTCTGAGAGCTGCGCGTGCAGGCGCGACGCCAAGGCTTCGACAGCCTGGCGCGTGCGGCCTGAGAGCACCAGGCACTCTGCCCTTCTCGCGGATCGGACAACGGGCGTCGAACCGTCTTTCACTTGCTCGAGGATCAGGTGCGCGTTGGTGCCGCTGAACCCGAAGCTCGAAACAGCCGCGCGACGGGGACCGCTGCGCTCCGGCCAATTCGAACGTTCGGAAACCACTTTGACCGGTAAGTCGTTCCACGGGATGTTCGGATTGGGCGCATCGAAGTGCAGGGTCTTCGGGATCACCCCATGCCGGATGGCAAGGACCGTCTTGATGATGCCGGCCATGCCAGCGGCCGCCTCGGTGTGGCCAATGTTCGTCTTCACTGAGCCCAACAAGAGCGGACGATCTTTCGACCGTGCCAGGCCATAAGCTTTGGCCGCAGCCTGGACCTCGATGGGATCCCCCAGCCGCGTCCCAGTCCCGTGACATTCGAGATAATCGACCATCGCTGGATCGAGGCCGCTTCGCTCTAGCGCGGCGGCGATCACCGCCTCCTGCGCTGGCCCGTTTGGAGCGGTAGGCCCGTTGCTGCGGCCGTCCTGATTCACCGCGGTACCGCGGACAAGTGCGAGCACCGGGTGACCGTGTTTTCTTGCCTCGGAGAGACGCTCGAGCACCACCATGCCCGCGCCTTCCGAACGCGTGTAGCCGTCGGCTGAGGAAGAGAACGTACGACAGCGGCCTGTGGGAGAAAGGGCCCGAACGCGGCTGAAATACGCGCTCACTGCCGGGTCCAGCATCACGCTGGCACCTCCCGCAAGCGCCATGCTGACCTCTCCACTTCGAAGGGCCTGACAGGCAAGGTGCACTGCCACGAGCGATGACGAGCACGCGGTGTCAACGGGAATGTTCGGCCCACGCAGCCCAAGCCAGTACGACAGTCGGCCAACCATCGCGCTGTGAGTGGTCCCAAGCAGCGAATACGCATTGAGCTCTTCGCAGTCCCGCAAAAGACGCGCTTGGTATTCGGTATTGGTCAGGCCTACGTAGACGCCGGTGTTCGAATCCATCAAAGACTCGGCGGTGATTCCAGCGCGCTCCAATGCCTCCCACGCGGTCTCCAGGAGGAGACGCTCCTGGGGATCCACGGAAGGGGCTTCGTTGGCGGACATCCGGAAGAATGCGGGATCGAACTGATCCAGCGCTTCGACGAAGCCGCCCCAGCGGCTCACGATTTTCCCCTTGGCGTCGGGATCTGGGTCGTACCAGGCGTCGACGTTCCAACGTTCGGGGGGGACCTCCGTGATCGCATCCGTCTCGTTTTCGAGCAGACGCCAGAGGTCCTCGGGGGTCTTCACCGCCCCCGGAAAGCGGCACGCCATCCCCACGATGGCAATGGGCTCGTCGGACATGCGCCGGCGAACTACCTTGAGTTCCGGTTCCTCAGTGAGACCGAAGACATCCTTGAGGAGGTGCTTGGCGATGGCGGCGGAAGACGGATAATCGAAGGCCAAGGTGGCGGATAGGGTCGTGCCCGCCCTGCGCCCGAGCACATTTCGCAGCTCCACGGCCATCAAAGAGTCCAGGCCCAACTCCTTAAAGGGCCTGTCCGCACCGACGGCGCCACTGCCAGGTAGCGAGAGCACCCGAGCCAGCTCGGCGCGGACCGTCTCCGTGACGGCGGCCTGGCGCTGGTGGGAGGGCAAGGCCCCGAGCTCGCGAGCCCAGCCTCCCTTCTCGACACGGGCTGTGGTGTGCGGGGAGGGGGCCCGCCGGAGCAGCTCCTTCCAGATCGAGGGCACTGCTCCGGAAAACGCGTTGGCGAGCATCCGGACGTCCAGCTTCCCGACGATGAGCTGGGCCTCGGTCCGCGAAAGCGCAGCCTCAAACAGGGACAGACCCTCCTTGGCCGAGAGTGCCGTAAAACCTTGTCGCGCCAGGCGCGCTCGCAGAGTCGCGTCCAATGCGTCCGCCATTCCTCCTTCCGCCCACGCCCCCCAAGCAAGGCTCTTGGCGCGGAAACCACGCGTGCGCCGCCAGGCAGCAAAGGAGTCGAGGAAAACGTTTGCAGCCGCATACGCTGCTTGGGCCGCGCTCCCGACGGTGCCTGCCATCGACGCGAAGAGCACGAAGAAGTCCAGCTGGAGATGCTGGGTGGCCTCGTGGAGGTTCCAGGCCCCGAGCACCTTCGGGCTCATCACCCGGAGAATCCGCTCGGCGGTCTGGGCCGAAATCAAGCCATCGTCGACCACGCCGGCCGCATGCACCACGCCGCGGAGCGGGTATTCCGCCGGCAGGTTCGCGATCAGTCTCTGCACTGCGGGAGCGTCACCAACATCCAGCGCGGCAACGGTGACCTTCGACCCCGTCGCCTCCAACTCTTTCACCAACTCGTGGGCGCCGGCCGTCTGAGCGCCCCGCCGGCCTGTGAGCACGAGGTGCGCAACGCCTGCCTGCGCGAGCCGCTTCGCAACGTGGGTCCCCAGCGCTCCGAGGCCGCCGGTGATGAGGACCGCGCCCTGTTTTCGGAATGGCTCACGCGGCGAAACCAACGCCAACTTTCCCACATGGCGTGCCTGGCCCATGAAGCGAAAGGCCTGTTCGGCATCGGTAAGGGGGAAGGTCTTCACCGGGAGAGCCCGGAGTGCTCCAGAGGCAAAGCCTTCCGCCACTCTGGAGAGCAGCTGGGCAATTCGCTCAGGGCCTGCTTCCCAAAGGTCGAATGCCAGGTACGTGACGGAGGGATGAGCACGCTTCACGTGGGCCGGATCACGTACGTCCGTCTTTCCCATCTCGAGAAAGCGCCCGCCCGCTTTTAAGATCGAGAGGCTCGCGTCGACGAACTTGCCGGCGAGGGCATTGAGCACCACATCAACCCCACCCGAGCTTCTGAAGATGTCAGCGAAACTGAGATCTCGGGAGCTGGCGACGTCTTTGATCCCCTGTTCCGCCAGCACGGGCCACTTAGCCGGACTCGCCGTCGCCAAGACCGAGGCACCCATCCAGCGGGCGACTTGAACGGCGGCCATTCCTACGCCACCTGCCGCGGCATGGATAAGAACGCGCTCGCCACGGCTAAGCCTTGCGAGGTCATCGAACGCGTATAAGGCAGTCAAAAAGGCAATGGGCACGGTCGCTGCCTGCTCGTGCGAAAGCCCGGCGGGGGTTCTCACCATCAGGCGGGCATCGACCGTCACGAAGCGTCGGAAGGCCCCACCCTCGTGGACCACGCCCATGACCCCGTCGCCCACGGCGAGGTGGCGCACCCCTTCGCCGACTTCCACGACTTCGCCGGCGCATTCGCCCCCGAGCGACGGAACATCGCCGGGATGCATTCCGAGCGCCCCGAGTACATCCCGGAAGTTGAGGCCAGACGACTTGACGGCGATCTCAACCTCCCCCGCGGAGGGACGCCGCCGCGATGCGGGGCTCAGCCTCAGGCTGTCCAGCGTTCCTTTCTCGGCGATCTCCAGGTGGTAGTTGTCGCTGTGCGGCACGATAGGTCCCGCGCCAGCGCGCACCAATCGAGCCACGTAGCGAGTCGTGCCTCGCCAGCCGACCTGATTCTCGCCATCCTTTGCCGCAGCCTCGTCCAGCAAAATCTGAGCGAGCTTGGCGTCGCCGTCGACATCCAACAGCGTGCCTGCCAGCTCCGGTCGTTCCAAGACAAGGGACCGACCGAATCCCCACGCAGCGGCACCTGGGGGCGAAACGTCCTCCCCCTTAATGATCAGGAGCGCGGATTGGGTCACGCAGAAGAGCCGAGGAGCGGGCTTCTGGCTCAAAACAGCCTGAGCCACGGCCAAGCCTTCCACTGCGATCTTAAGAGCGTGGGTCGCCATCTGCGAGGCGGAAGAGGCGTTCGGAACCAACCAGACGACCCGGTCGCTTTCCGGGTACTCCGCGAGCCTGGAGGGATGGAGCACCCTGCAGCGGACCCCCATCCCTTCGAACTGGTCCTTGACCGGACTTACCCGGTCATCCTCACCAACGAGGAGCCATCTACTGGAAAAATCGCGAACCGCTGCCTGCACGCCGGACTGATGCCAGTCGAGCCGGTATAGAGAGTCTGCGGGATCGCCTGATGTATGGGGCGACGCTGCCGTGCGGCGCAGGACGACTCGATTCAATTCTACGATGACGTCACCCTGCTCGTTTGTCAGGATGACGTCGGCGCAGATGCGTTCGTCTCCCCCTGTACTCGCATCTGCCGCTGGAAGCTCTTCGAAGTCCGATGGGATCTGCCCAGGGTCCTTCATGGAACGACCTCCGCTGCGTAATCGCGTCTGTAGTCGTCCAACTTGCTTCGGGGAATGGTGCCGATCTTGCCGCCGATCCGGACCTTCACGCGGCCCTCCGGCACGTTTCCTCGCAGCCGCACATGCACCTGCGCTTTCTCCGCTCCAGGGCGGTGGACGACCAGCCGCCCGAACTCGAATGGAAGTAGGGTCCCGTCGCCACTCCGGGATTCCGCTGGCATCGCTGCAACGATGCCTCGCAAAGCCGCGTCCAGCAACGCTGGGTGCACACCGAATTCCCCGCGGGATGCTTCTGGTGGCAATGCCACCTCCGCGAACGCCTCCCGAGCACCGGCGCGCAACTCTGTGAGCGCCTGAAACGACGGCCCGAACGAAAGTCCCCGCCGAGACAGCTCATGATGGGTTCGAGAGACATCCCTCAGGTCAGTGCAGCGCTCCTTCACCGCAGCGAGATCCTCGGTCATCGCGGGCTGATCCTCGAAACGCCTGAATTGAGCGGACGCATGCAGCGCCCATTTCGCCTCCGTACCCGACGCCGCGGGCTGGCTGTAGACGGAGATCTTCCGCTCGTCGCTCTTGACGACGACCTGAACCCGTCGCGCCTCCGCCTCCGGCAAAACGAGGGGGGTCTGGATCACCAGCCCCTGGAGCTCGACCGCCGGTGCTGCCAGGTGGTCAATCGCCGCTGCGCGGATGAGCTCAGCAATCGCGGTTCCAGCCAGGACCGCCCGGCCGCCCACACTGTGGTCGGCAAGCCACGGTTGCAAACCCACCGAGAGGATCGATTCGTACAAAGCATCCTCGCCTGCGGTGGGAAGACGAACCCCGAGAAGCGGGTGCCCGGTGTCTCTGCCGTGACGAGAAGAGTGAGACTTATTTTCGATCCAGTAACGCTCCCGCTGCCAGGGGTAGGTCGGTAACTCCACCGCCCGTCCTCCCTCCGGGAACACCTCGGCCCACGTCACGGCGCCACCATGGACGTACCAACCTCCGAGTGCCTTCAGCATGGCCTTCGACTCAGATTGACCAAGGACGGACGACGGGAGCAGCAGCGCTTCTTCTGCTGCTGTCCAGCTGGCAGGGACGAGACCGAGCAAGGTTGCCTGAGGGCCCACCTCGATCAGTGTGTTGACACCCATTGCGCCCAACGACTTCACTGCATCCGCAAAGCGGACTGAAGCACGCACATGACGCACCCAGTAGTCGGCTGTCGCCACCTCCGAGCCCGCGAGCGTGCCCGTCACATTGCTGATGAAGGTGAGTCGTGGCGCTTGATATTCGACCGTCTCAGCGACCTTCCGGAAGGCCTCGAGCATTGGGTCCATCAGAGGCGAATGAAACGCGTGCGAAACGTTTAGCCTCTTGGTTCGCCGTC
>JBQTKE010000250.1:0-2357 GCA_052386435.1 Myxococcaceae bacterium | reverse complement strand
CCGCGCCGTCGTTGAAGCTCTCGTCGAGGCTCTTCTTCGCTGCGGGGGCGGGCGCTGCTTCTTCGTCCTCCGTTGACTTGGCGACGGCGGCGCGAGCCGTGGCGTTGTCCGGGTTGTACGAGAGCGCGGAGCGGTACCACTTGGCTGCGTTCTCCTCATCGCCGGTCTTCTGGAACTGCTGCGCGGCGAGCACGCTCAGGTTGGACAGCTCCCGGCGGATCTCGGTCCCGAACTTGGAGAAGCCGCTGGAGATCTTCTTGTCCATCTCGAGCGCGGACTTGAGATGGGTGATCGCCGCGCCGCCGTCCTGCTGGGCCATCGCGTCCTGAGCGCGGTCGTAGCGGGCCTGGAAGCTGGAGATTCGGGTCGCGAGGTCGGTGTCACCGGCTTGTTTCGCCATCGCCAAGGCGCCCGCGACATCACCGGCGTCGTACTTGGAGAGGATCGCGCTGCGCCTGCCGCCGGCCTTGGGCACGGGCGCGTCGTCCACGAGTCTGCCCGGCTTGGGATCAGCTCGGCGGGTGCTGGCGGATCCAATCGGCGACTTGGGCGAGACAGACGACTCCTGCTTCGCCTTCTCCGCCATCAGCTTGTTGATCTTTTCCGAGACGGGATCCGCGGGCGGCTTGGGCGCGGCAGCGGGTGCTTCGGTCTTCACCGCAGCGGGCGGAGGCGTCGAGGGCTTGGCCGCGTTCTGGTAGGTCGGATCATTCGGGCGTAGCACCGCGAACATCACGACCGCGGCGACGCCGAAGCCAAGCGCGCCACCAAAAAGTGCAATCCGCAGCGCATTGCGCGGTTTCTGCGCGCTTGCTTCGAAGGAGCGGGGCGTGATGTGCCGTTCGGGCTCGCCCATCGCGACCGCCGCCGCCTGTTCCTTGGGACCGCGCAGTTTGAGCAGCGCATTCCCGAGCGCGATCTGATCACCAGGGAAGATCTCCAACTCGGTGGCGATCCGCATCCGGTTGACGTAGGTGCCGTTCTGGCTACCTAAATCCTTGATGTAGAACCGTTCGCCCTTTCGTGTGATCTGGGTGTGGCGGCGGCTGATCGATCCGTGTTGCAGGCGCAGATCCGAGACCGACGCGCGGCCGATGACGAGGCTGCCCTGACGAACAGGCACGAGCTGTCCCGCACCGGGACCTCGATCGACGAACAGAAAGGCGGGACGCAGCCCCTCACCTTCCATGGCCAGCTCCTCTTGCGCCTGCGCCAACTCCGAATCGTAGACGCTGGTGGGAACATGCTCCTCGCCCGAACGCATCCTGCGGGTGGGGGAGGCTGGGTACTGACCAAACGGATCCGAGTCCGGGAGGGGCTCGATGTCCTCATCGTCAAAAGGCAGCGGGAGCGGCCTCTCTCCAGGCGCAGAAGGTGGGCGCTTGCGGTTCGAAGAAGCCATGGACCTATCCGTAGCAATGCGATGGCCAACTGGGGGTTTTGGAGCCACGCATTGAAGCCCACATAAGTAGGCGACGGGGAAGCGAATTTCCACTGACCCACCCGGACCTGAAACATTCCGTCGACCTCAAATCAGACAGACGGAGTGGATTTGTCCGAAATCCGCCGCCAACTCCGTGTACTCCCTGCTTAAAGTGCGCGGCCCCAAGGGCCACGGAAGGGGCGTCTGACGTGCCGTCGACCATCAAGGTTTTCAACACCCTGACCAACCAGAAGGACGAGTTGGTCACCGCGAAGCCGGGCGAAGTCAGCCTCTATGTGTGCGGTCCCACGGTCTACAGCTTCATCCACATCGGCAACGCGCGAACGTTCACCTCGTTCGACGTGGTGGTGCGCCACCTTCGACACCGCGGCTTCAAGGTCCGCTACGTGCGCAACTACACAGACGTGGACGACAAGATCATCAAAGCCGCCGCCCAGACCGGGGAGGCACCGGTCGCGCTCGCCGCGCGTTTTGTGGAGGAGTTTCGGAAGGACGCGCAGGCGCTGCAGCTGCTGGAGCCGGACGTCTCGCCCAAGGTCAGCGATCACCTCCCGGAGATCATCGCGCTGATTGAGCGGTTGATCCGCGAGGGAGTGGCCTACGAGTCCTCCGGCGACGTCTACTTCGCGGTGAGCAAGTACCCGGCCTATGCGCGGCTGTCGAAGCGGAGCTTGGATGAGCTCCGCGCGGGTGATCGCGTTCAGCCGGGAGAGCAGAAGCGCGAGCCGTTGGACTTCGCCCTCTGGAAAGCGGCCAAGCCGGGAGAGCCGTCTTGGGACAGTCCTTGGGGAAAAGGGCGTCCGGGGTGGCACATCGAGTGCTCCGCTATGAGCATGAAGTACCTGGGCGAGAGCTTCGATCTTCATGGCGGCGGGTTGGATCTGATCTTTCCCCACCACGAGAACGAGATCGC
>JBQTKE010000249.1:0-2024 GCA_052386435.1 Myxococcaceae bacterium | reverse complement strand
CATCGACGGCGAGGTCTACAAGGCGCGGATCATGGCGCTCCGGCCCGGTGAGGACGTTCGGCAGCTGCGCGGTCCCTCCGAATCAGACGAAGAGGCGGCGGAGGCGCTGGGCGAAGCGGATTCTCCGGATCTGGTGGACGGGGAAGCGGACGACGCGCCCGTCGATCCGGATTCAAGACATCAACCGAGGGGTCACGTGGAACTCAAGAATGACGGCGCAGAGCTGCTCAACGACATCCCGCTGCAGATTGCGGTGGAGCTGGGACGCGTGCCGGTTACCGCGGAGGAAGTGGTGGCGTTGAAAGTGGGGCAGGTCGTAGACCTAGCGCGCGTTCCAGGTGAGCCGGTGGACCTCTCAGTCAATGGCAAGGTCATCGCGCGGGGAGAGCTCGTCGAGGTTGAGGGGCACCTGGGCGTGAGGGTTCTCTCGCTGACTGGGTGACGGGCGTGGCCATGCGGGTGGGGATCCACTAGCCTGCGTGCCGTGATCGGTCGGCTGGGTGGTGTTACGGTTTTGTTCGCGTGTGGCGTTGCGCTTGCGCAGGCGCCTGCTCCTGGTTCGGGCGGTGCTGCCCGGGTCGTTGGCTCTGCTGGTTCGGGCAGCGTGCCCGGTGTGCGTGACCGGGAACCGGGCGCGTTGTCGGGTGCCGTGAACCCTTCCGATATTGGCTCTTCGTCGGACGTGGCTGAATCGAAGGTTTCTTCGCGGCGGCTTGCTCGGGAGGAGTTGGATCGCGAGCTTCGTGAGGTTCCCTCCTCCGAGGCTGAGTCGGGTATGGGGGCGATGCTCTTCCGGACGTTCTTGGTGTTGGGGATCGTCGTTCTGGCCATCTACCTCACTCTGAATTTTGGCCTTCGGAGGATGATGGGGCTCAAGGCTCCCGCGGGTAAGGGCGCGGGGCTGATCACGGTTCTGGAGCGGGTGGCGCTGGATCAGCGTCGGGCGCTGTTCGTCATCAAGGCCGCCAACGAATACCTTCTGGTGGGCGGTGGCGAGGCCCACCTCAATTTGATCTGCAAGCTGAGCACGGAAGAAGTCGACCAGCTGCGCGCGCAGCCGGTGTCGCCGCAGGTGATGAGTCCGTTCCTGGAGAAGCTTCTCTCCCGAAAGAACCCGCCCTCTTGAGACCCTTGAACTCAACCTGTCGTCGTCTGCTGTTCTTCGCGGCTGTCACGCTGCCGACGCTCGTGCTCGCTGCGCCTCGAGGCTCGGACGTGGCCGGCAGCGGCATCAGCTCCAAGCCGCTGGTGCTGTTGGTCGCGCTCGCGGCGCTGGGGTTGGTCCCGTTCGTTCTGATGATGGTGACTAGCTTCGTGAAGATCTCGGTCGTGCTGTCTATCGTCCGATCCGCGCTTGGCACTCAGCAGATTCCGCCCACCCAGGTCATCACGGGACTGGCGATCATCCTCACGGTCTACATCATGGCCCCGGTGGGGCAGGACATGTACCGCGCTTCTCGGCTGGATCAGGTCACCAACCGTGGCGATCTGCTGACGGCGGAGAACGCGGAGAAGCTCTTCGACGCGGCCAAGGACGGGAAAGAGCCGCTGCGCGAGTTCATGCTCAACAAGGTTTCGCGCAAGGACATCACGCTCTTCTACAGCCTGGCCAAGAAGATGCGGAAGGCGGAGGCGGACCGCGATCAGATTGAGGAGAAGGACTTCCTTGTGGTCACGCCGGCCTTTGTCGTCTCTGAGCTCAAAGAGGCCTTTCAGATCGGGTTTCTCCTCTTCGTCCCTTTCATCGTGATCGACATGGTGGTCGCGAACATTCTGCTCGCGTTGGGCATGCACATGCTCTCGCCCACCACGATCTCCATGCCGTTCAAGCTGCTGCTCTTCGTGCTCGTTGATGGTTGGTACTTGATCGCGAAGGGTCTGGTTATCGGTTACCTGTGAGGCGCTAGACCATGTATCAGCTCACCTACATCACCCAGCAGGCGCTCTATCTGGTCCTGCTGGCCTCCGCTCCGCCCATCGTGATGAGCCTCATCGTTGGTTTCATCATCTCCGTGTTCCAAGCC
>JBQTKE010000248.1:0-12094 GCA_052386435.1 Myxococcaceae bacterium | reverse complement strand
GACCGCGCTCGCGTCGAACTGACGGCAGGGCGAGAGGAGCTCGCTCGCGTCTCCCCGGACGTCGCGCGATACGCGGCCGCCGTGAGCGCACGCTGGGAAGATGCACGGTGGCAGTCCGAGAGTGGCGCTCCCGCTCCGTCTCGCGTTGCGCCGGTCGACGATCGGATGACGGCGGACCAAGCGCTGCGTCGGCTGTCTCAGGGCGAGCACCTGCTCTACCAGGGCGATTTTCGCAACGCGAAGCAGCTGCTGGATGCCTTGGGCCGCCGACTTAAGAAGACGCCTCGAGCAGCCTCATCGCTGTCCGACGCCTTTCGCACCGAACGCGATGCTCGCTGGCGCGAGGCCACGACGCTCGGGCGCCTGGTGGTGCTGCTCACTCCCGAGCTCACGCTGCGGTTGACCCGCGCTCCAGATGTGAGATGCGCTTGCGAGGAAGCGTGGGGATCCGCTTCTGAGTCGAAGACTCCGACGCTGGTTTCTCTGCGCGAGCTGCTGGGCGTGCTCGGCGCTGCGGAGTGGCGGAAGAAGGGAATCGAGCTCCCTCCACTGGGCGCGCGAATTCATCCGCACTACGGCGTCTTCTCACCCACGCGCTCCGAATACCTGGACCTCTTGCCCGGGGCTCTCTCCGGATTGGCGGTGCTGGAGGTGGGCACTGGCACCGGCGTCCTCGCCTGTCTGCTGGCAAAGCGCGGCGCGACGGAAGTCGTCGCGACCGATCTCGATCCGCGCGCGGTAGCCTGCGCGGCGGAGAACGCGGAACGGCTGGGACTCTCCCAGATCATCCGGACGCTGCAGGCGGATCTCTTCCCTCCTTCCGGCGTCTTCGAGCGAATCCTCTTCAATCCTCCGTGGATTCCCGAACGACCGCGCGCCCCCATTGACCGCGCGATTTATGACGAGGGCGGAGTGACGCTGGTTCGATTCCTCGCGGGGGCAAGCGCATACCTCGCACCGGGTGGAGAGGTGTGGCTGATCATGTCCGATCTGGCGGAGCGGTTGCAGCTGCGGCCCGCGGCGTGGTTGGGCGAACAGTTTTCAGCGCACGGGTGGACCGTATCGCAGCAGGAGTCCACCCCAGCGCGTCATGGTCGAGCCCAGGACAAAGCAGACCCGCTGCACAAGGCCCGCAGCGAAGAGCAGACCTCGCTCTACCGGCTCCGTCGGGCCTGAGGGTGGGCGATTTGTCCACCGTCTGGTAGACCCACCCAACTCCGAGGGAAGCTTCATTATCCACCTTCGCTGCCGCACGAGTGTCCGTGACCCAAGAGCCCCGAACAGGTTACCCAGCCGTCGCGAGGGCGCCGAGACCGAAGCGAGGTGGGCGTCCGAGGATGGAGGCCGTCCAAAGCAGCGAGAGGATCGGCGGCCGCAGCAGGCTGGGTGACCTGTTCGGTGCTCTGGTGGCCTCCTCCATCCGGGTGTCGCTCTGGGCAACGCTCACAGCCTTGGCGCTGGGGAGCTGTCGTCCGGCGTCGCCAACGGACGTGACGCCCAAGGCCGCGCCCGTCCAGCTGGTGGCGCCGGAACTCTCCGCGGACGTCTGCATCTTCGGCCGACCTGCGGTGGCGCTGGAGCGCACACCGCCACGCCTGCTGACACGGGAAGAGCTCAACAACACAGTGCGGGACTTGCTTGGAGACACCACCCGTCCCGCGTCGACGCTTCCGTCAGAGAACCGCACGCTCGACTTCGAGAACAACGCCGACTCCAATGTGGTGAGCCCGCTGCTGGTAAAGGGCTACATGCTGGCGGCGGAGGAGATCTCCGAGCGCGCGGTAAAGGATCACCTCGCCCAATTGGTTCCTTGTACCGACCAAGACGAGAGCTGTCGCGAGACGTTCCTCCGTGCGTTCACGCGCCGCGCTTTCCGGCGACCTGCGACGGATGAGGAGCTCACGTCGCTGCGCGCGCTCTTCTGGCGGGCCCAAGCGGACGAGGATTTCAAAGCCGCGGTGACCTTGACCGTGCAGGCGGTGCTGCAGAGCCCCCAGTTTTTGTATCGGACCGACTTCGGTGAGGCTGCGTCGGGGGTGAAGATCGTCCCGCTCACCGGGCTGGAGCTTGCGACCCGCCTCTCCTTCTTTCTCTGGGCCTCCACGCCGGACGAGGCCCTGCTCGTGGCTGCCGAGAGCGGAGCGCTGAGCACCGTCGAAGGCGTGGCTGACCAGACGCGACGACTCCTCGCGGATCCTCGAGCGCATGACTCCGTGCGCAGCTTCCACCGGCAATGGCTGCACTTGGATGGCATCGACTCGCTGTCGAAGAACGCGTCGGTGTTCCCGGAGTACAAGGCCACGCTGCGCGAGAGCTGGCGCGCCAGCCTGGACGCGTTTTTGGAGCACGCGTTCTGGGAGGGCGGCACGGTCGCCACGCTGTTCAGCTCTCCTCGCCTTTACGTCGACGGCGCAATGGCTCCGGTTTACGGCGAGCCGACGCCTTCGGGTGGTTCGATGAGCGCATCACCTGCGAACGCGTCCCCTCGCGCCGGGCTGCTCACCCAACCCGCGTTGCTGGCGATGTTGGCGACATCTAATCAAGGTTCGCCGGTGAAGCGCGGCGTCTACGTGCGGGAGAAGTTTCTCTGCCAGGTCATTCCCCCTCCCCCCGCGAACATCTCCACCGTCGCGCCGGATCCTTCACCCACCGCCACTACGCGCGAGCGTTTCGCGCAGCACACGGCCAACGCGTACTGCGCGACCTGCCATCGAATGATCGATCCCGTGGGCTTCGCGTTCGAGTCCTACGACGGCCTGGGCCGCTACCGAGACAACGAACACGGCAAGCCCCTTGACACCTCGGGCGCGCTCACCGACACGCGTGAGCCCTCGATCGAAGGGCCTGTCGCCAACGCGCTGGAGCTCTCGCAGCGCTTCGCGCAGAGCGGTCAGGTGCGCGACTGCATCGCCACGCAGTGGTACCGCTACGCGATGGGCCGCGCCGAGCAGACCAACGACGTCTGCAGCCTGCGCGAGGTGCAGTCCGCGTTCGCGAGGTCTGGGGGAAACTTCCAAGCGCTGTTGGTCGCGCTGACCACCAGTCAGGCGTTCCGCTTCAAGCCCGCGGGAGGTGCGCCGTGAGACGGTTCAATCGCCGCGATCTCTTGAAAGCCGTGGGCGCGCTGCCGTTGCTACCCAGCCTCTCCGCGTTCGGCGAGGCGATGGCGTATCCGCGGCGCTTCATCGTTTTCTACCATCCGAACGGGACACTCCCGACGGCGTGGTGGCCAACCAACGTGACCAGCGAGACCGCGTTCACGTTGAACCAGATTCACGATCCGCTGCAGTCGTTCAAGAACGACCTGCTGATCTTCAAAGGTATCGACCTCAAGTCGAACCAACAGGGCCCGGGCGAGCCGCACCAGAACGGAATGGGCGGACTGCTCACGGGTCGTTCGCTGATGGAGGGCCAGTTCGTGGGTGGAGATGGATCGCTCGCCGGTTGGGGCAGCGGCATCTCCGTGGATCAGCGGATCGCTCAGGTCGTGGGCGCCGGCACCAAGGAGCGCAGCGTCCAACTGGGCGTGCGCGTCCACGCGTCGGAGGTGCGAACTCGGCTCTCCTACTCCGGCGCGGGTCAACCGCTGCCGCCGCAGAACGATCCGCAGGAGGTGTTCAACCTCCTCTTCGCGGACTTCAAGATCGCCACGCCGGAGCTGGAGAAGCTGCGCAAGCGCCGTGGCTCGGTGCTGGACGCGGTGAGAGGACAGTTCGCCGCGTTGACCCCACGCTTGACCGGCGCGGATCGCCAGAAGCTGGAGGCGCACCTTACGCTGGTGCGCGATCTCGAGTCGAGGTTAAGCGCGATGGGCAACCAAGGCAACGGCGCCTGCGTGGTGCTGGATCGTCCCGCGGTGGTGGAGCCGGACAACGGCACCACGATGCCGGACATCACGCGACTGCAGATCGATCTGCTGGTGGGAGCGATGGCGTGCGATCTCACTCGAGTGGGAAGTCTGATGCTGTGCGGTGCGATCGACGCGATCTCGTACCCGTGGCTCAACTCCAGTTTGGACGGCCACACTCTTTCGCATCTGGGCGATACGGATCCGCAGAAGCCGGAGATCGTCGCGCGCGATCGCTGGACCGCGACGCAGGTGGCGTACCTGCTGGGCAAGCTCAAGGCGATTCCCGAAGGCACCGGCACCATGCTCGACAACACCGTGGTGCTGTGGAGCAGCGAGATCGCCGTGGGCAACACCCACTCCCAACAGGACATGCCGTTCGTGCTCGCCGGCGGAAAGGCGGGCGGGTTGCGAGGCGGCCGGTACCTGCAGCTCGACCGACGTTCACACAACGACTTGCTGGTCTCGGTGCTTCAGGCGATGGGACTCCCGGACACGACGTTCGGCGACCCGGCGTTCTGCAGTGGACCGCTTCCTGGGCTGACGTGAACCCCGGCGAGCCAAAGCGGGTCTTCCAGCACACCGTCGACGGGCTTACGGGGTGTCCTGTGCGGGCTGACTGACCTCGTGCCACTTCGGTGCTTCGTCCAGCGCGGGGCGGCCCTCGAGCAGTTGGTGCGGAAAGAACGTTCCCTTGTACTGCATCGACGGACAGTCTTTCACGCGGTAGCCCAGGTAGACGTGCGCCTTGCCTTGTGCGCGGGCGAGATCGATCAGCGTGAGGATGTGGTTCACGCCGAGGGAGAAGCGCGCGTACTCCGGATCATGGAAGAAGTAGACTGCGCTCCAGCCGTTGGGGAGCTCGTCGCAGATGCCCACGCCGATCAGACGATCTCCGTCGCGGTAGAGCACTTCTCTCGCCGACTCGTCCGCGAAGCCGAAGTTCTGCGCATAGTCCTGGGCGTCGATGGGAGACGCCTCCCAGCCGCGGGTGCTCTCTCGGTCGCCGTGCCAGCGCGAATAGAGCGCGAGCCGCTCCTTGGTGACCTGCGGCGAT
The DNA here is from genome assembly GCA_052386435.1 of Myxococcaceae bacterium. Classification (GTDB taxonomy): domain Bacteria; phylum Myxococcota; class Myxococcia; order Myxococcales; family Myxococcaceae; genus JBQTKE01. Next base: position 7,190 of record JBQTKE010000248.1, on the reverse strand, counting down.
CCGGTTTCGATCATGAAGTCGCGGCAGCGGTTGTGCGCCTTGCGTTGGCTGCGGCTGGGCGCAAAGCGATCCACTGGGATGCGCAAGGAGACGCACTCCCCGCACGAGCGGCACGCAGGCCGGAAGATCTGCACGCCAAAGCGGCGCCAGCCATGGGCCAGCAACATCTCCAGCTCGTCCGAGCGGAGATCCACCAGCACCCGGTACTCCAGCGAGGCCAGTCGGTCGGGGAGGTAGGAGCACCCTCTCTCCGCGGCGATGAAGTGCTGGAGCTGGAGCGCCATGGCTGGGATCTGTAGAGGGATGACCGTCCCGGCACAAGCGGTTCGCGTCTCCCCTGCCCTTTCGTGTAGAACGCGCGCCCTCATGTTTAACGTCTCGAACGTCTCCAAAGCCTTTGGTCCCAAGAAGCTCTTCGAGGACGTGAACGTCGCGTTCTCCCCCGGCCGCCGCTATGGCCTGACCGGACCGAACGGCGCGGGCAAGTCCACCTTCATGAAGATTCTCGCCAACGACGAGGAGCCCGACACGGGCAACATCTCCCGCCCGAAGCGACTGGGGATTCTCCGGCAGGATCACTTCAAGCATGAACAAGACCGCGTGCTTGACGTGGTGTTGATGGGCAACGGCGCGCTCTGGGCCGCGATGAAGGAGAAGGACACGCTGCTGGCCAAGTCCGAGATCTCCGACGACGACGGCAACCGGCTGGGCGAGCTGGAGGGTGTCATCGGCGAAGAGGACGGCTACGTCGCCGAATCCTCCGCGGCAGAGCTGCTGCAGGGCTTGGGCATCGAGGAGAAGTTCCACGACGGTCCGCTCGCGAACTTGGCAGGTGGATACAAGCTGCGCGTGCTCTTGGCGCAGGCGCTCTTCGGCAAGCCGCAGGGACTGCTCCTAGACGAGCCGACGAACAACTTGGACCTCGACTCCATCCGTTGGCTGGAGTCGTTCCTGCACGAGTACGAGGGGGTGCTGATCACCATCTCGCACGACCGGCACTTCTTGAACGCGATCTGCACGCACATCGCGGACATCGATTACGAGACGATCATCACCTACAACGGCGGCTACGACGACATGGTGATGCAGAAGAGCCAGCTGCGCTCGCGCGTGGAGTCGGAGAACGCGGAGAAGCAGAAGAAGATTGCTCAGCTGCAAGACTTCATCGCTCGCTTCCACGCGGGTACCCGCGCCTCCCAGGTGCAGAGCCGCGCCAAGCAGATCGACAAGCTGAAGATGGAGGATCTCAAGCGCTCGAACATCGCGCGTCCCTTCATTAAGTTCGAACAAAAGAACGCCAGCGGGAAGCAGACGCTGATGATCGAAGCCATCAGTAAGCAGTACGGCGGCCAGTCCGTGGTGAAGACCTTCTCAGGCCTTGTCACCAAGGGCGAGAAGATCTGCGTGATTGGCAAGAACGGCGTGGGCAAGACCACGCTCCTGAAGATGATCGCCGGTGAAGAGCCGCCGGACTTGGGCTCCGTGCGTTGGGGACATCAGGCTTCAGTGGGTTATCTGCCGCAGGATCACCACGGCGTGATTCCCAACGGCACCACCGCGTTCAATTGGCTGCGCCAGCTGGAGAACAAGCTCAGCAATGAGGAGATCTCCGGCCTCTTGGGACGGATGTTGTTCCAGGGCGATGAACGCATGAAGCCCACCGACACGCTCTCGGGCGGCGAGCGCGTGCGACTGCTCTTGGCAAAGCTGATGATGACCAAGGACAACGTGCTGCTGCTCGACGAACCCACCAACCACTTGGACTTGGAATCGATCGCCGCGCTGGCAGAGGGGCTTAACCGCTACGAGGGGACAGCGATCGTCGTCACCCACGACCAGCAATTGATCAGCGAAGTGGCGACGCGCGTGTGGGCGCTGCGACTCGGCGAAGAGATCGTCGACTTCAGCGGCCCCTTCAACGAGTTCATGGAGAAGCACTCAGAGCTGGCCAGCCAGCGACACTAGTTCTAGTGAGTGACGGGCGCGACTTCGCTGGCCGCGTCGACAAGGAGTAAATCCAATTTCTGCGCCGCGTCCAAGCGCTTGGCGACGTCGTCCCAGTTCCAGAGGTTCCAAACCGCGTCGAAGAACTTCGCCTTTTCGTTCTGGTACTGCAGGTAGTACGCGTGCTCCCAGGCGTCGATGACGAGGAGCGGGATGCCCGCCTGCGTAATCTGGGACTGGTGGTCGTGGATCTGCGTGGTGCCCAGGCGCTTCACGACGGGATCCCAGACGAGGGCGGACCAGCCGGAACCCATGATGGTCGCGGCCACCTGGTTCATCTGTTTCTTGAGGATCTCGAAGCTGCCGAAGTCCCGCGTGATGATGGTGGCCAACTCGCCCTGAGGGTCTCCGCCGCCGTTGGGCGTTAGGTTCTGCCAGAAGACGCTGTGTAAAACGTGGCCGGAGACGTTGAACGCGAGGTTGCGCTCGAGCTGCGCAATCGTCTCGAACTCATTTTTTTTCCGCGCTTCGATCAGCTTCTCGATGGTCTGGTTCGCCGCGTCCACGTACGTGCGGTGATGTTTGTCGTGGTGCAGCTCCATGATCTTGCCCGAGATGTGCGGCTCGAGCGCGCCGTAGTCGTAACGAAGCTCAGGGAGGACGTAGCGGGACACAGGTGACTCCTTGGAATGATAGGTGCCTTCTTCAGGCACCAACCTGCGCACGCTCGGCGGTGTGTGCCAGCCTGCCCTGGGCTCAGCGGCTTCGCTTGGACAACCGTGGAGGTGGCGGGGGCCGCGGCACTTTTTCGGTGGGGCGAAAGGGCGTTCCGGCTTGCAGCCAACGTTCACCCAGTGACTGAGCGCCGGCTGGACGCCAAGCGAGCGAGTGCCACGCCCCAGCCGCCGGCGGCTCCTCCGCGTGAGGAACCGCGGTCACTGCCTCGCTGACGGCCAACAGCGCTTCAAGCTCGCTCATGACGCCTCCGGCCGCACAGGCCGCAACAGGGATGTCTCGCGATTAAAAGCGTCCTGGACGAACCGTCAAAAAAAGAGCTACTGCCGCGCGGTGCTTCACCGACTCCCCCCATGGCTGTACCCTGCCCGCGTGCGGACCACTTGATGGCAAAGCAAGACGAATGTCCTTGTGGTTCGGGCGATCGGTACCGCGATTGTTGCGCGCCCTACCACCGAGGTGTGCGCGAACCTGAGGATCCGACCAAGCTGGTGCGCGCGCGTTTCTCGGCGTTTGCCGTGAAGGAGCTGGCGTTCCTGCGCAGCACGCTCCACCCCAGCCACCCGGATTCTTCGCGCGCGGAAGTCGAGGTCATTCGCGAGCTGCGCCATGCCACGGCGACGCACCGGTACGTCCGGCTGCACGTGCTGGATGCGAGCCCCGAAGACGGGGAGGGCGTGGCGCGGGTGCTATTTCACGCGAAAATTTTCGAGCGCGGCAAGGATCGCTCTTTCGTGGAGCTCTCTGAGTTTGAACGTGAACAGGGGCAGTGGCGCTACGCGCGCGGGGCGCTGCGCGCGGCTTCTGACTTCAAGAGCTTGCCCGCGCTGCGAATTTCAGAGTTTGAGGGGGTTGCCGAGGCCTAACCCTTGATTCTCCGAGCAGGGCGCGCGAAACCTTAAGGCCCTTGGCACCACTCCCTGCCCCTCTTCTTCGCGACGCGTTGGACTCCGAGCAGGACCGCACCCACTTCGAACGCGACGAAGAGCTGGCGCGTTGGATCACGGAGCGGGGCATGTCGCATGTTCGCGGATTGGGGGCGGACGTTCTCGCGGCTTACTGTGAGCCGCCGAACCGGGCCGCGCTGGAATACGCGTTGGGACGTCACCGCTTCACTGACTACGCCACGACTCAGTCGCTGCGACGGTACGGGTATCTGCTCACCTACGCGCCACGGATGCAGGCACAACTTCCGGTTGCCGCGTGGAAGTTTCTGCGTGCTGAGTGCGCGGCGTTGACCCAAGCGCGTGCACAGGTGGAGAACCGGCTCGTCGAGCCGGGCGATCCTCGAGCCAAGCCAGCGGCCGCGCTGCTTCTAGGTGCACGGGGACGCTTTCCGCGCGATCTGCCACCTCGCCTGGATGAGACTTTGGTGAGCGCGAAGCTCCGCTACTCCGCGACGCTGCCGGGATTCGTCTACGAGCATGACCGCCGCGCGCTGGTGATGGACGCGCCCACCTCGCCGCTGATCCTTCCCACAGTCGAGGTAAAACTCTCCGCTGGTGAGGCCTCCGCTTGGTGCAGCTGCAGCGCGCTGCACTGTGAACATGCGCTGGCGGCTGTGGACGCGCTCTTATTGAAGCTGCGGGAACCGTTACCGAGTGAGCTGGCACAGACCCTGGAAGAGCTCTCTCGGGCACCGTGGGAACGCGCGCTCAAGGCGATGGAGCGCGCGCTCGAAGAACAAGCCGCGGCGGCGAATGCGGTGCTGGTGTCGTGGCGGCTGCGTATCCGTGAAGAGGACGGTGTGGAGGTCACGCCCTACGTTCACAAGCGGGGCAAGAAGGGCGGGGCCTCCGCGGGGACGCGCATCGGCCCCTCGCGTCTGCTCGAGCTGTTCCGGAGTCAGCTCGCGGACGATGACGCGCGTATCGCGGAGCTCGCGACACAGACGTTCGGTCGGGCCAGGAGGCCTCTGCTCTCCGCGCTGGTCGGGCATGCTCGGGTGTTTTTGGAGGAAGACCCCGAACGAGCGCTGCGCGTGGAGTGCGTCGACGTGGGGTTGGTTGCCGAGGAGCGGAACGGGACGGTGGTGCTCGGCGCTGGCATTGAGGGCGCGTTGCTCACGGCGGAGCTGGCGCACGCGGCCCGCACAGCGAAGGCGGACGAGGCGCTTCACCTGTGGGATCCCGGCGCGCGTGTGCTGACCGTCCTGAGGGTGAGTGACGAGACGCGCGCGATGCTGGGCGTGCTCGATCAGTTTGGAAACGAGTTCCCTCCGGAGAGCCACGCGGCGCTGCTCGAGCGTTTGTCTCATGCCTCCTCTCGGCTTCCGGTGGCGCTGCCGCGTTCAGTGATGGGCGAGCGGGTGTCGCCCGCGCTGGAGCCAATGATCCGCATGCAGGTTCAGTCCGACGCGTCGGTGCGGTTGGAGATCCGCGTGAGGCCGCTGCCGGAGTTGAGCAGCTTCGTCCCAGGCGAAGGGCCGAAGAGTCTTCATGCGCGGCGCGGTCAGAAGGCCATTCATGCTCGCCGCGACTTCCCGTTGGAGAAGGAACGCGCGGACGCGCTTGCCGGCGTGTTGCCGCTGCAGAACGCGGAGCACGAAGAGGGACACTGCTACGTGCTCCCCTCGCCGCAACACGCGCTGGAGGTCTTGTCCGCGTGTCCGAAGCTGGAGCCGCGGCCGGCGATCGAATGGGTGGGCGAACCGATGCGGCTCAGCTCTCCCGCGGTGGCGACGTCGCTCAAGGTCATCCTCGAGAAGAAGCGGGAGTGGTTCGGGCTCCTCGGAGATCTGTCCGTCGATGGCGAGCGCGTGGAGCTGGCGGTGCTGCTCGATGCGGCTCGCCGTCGAGAGCGGTTCATTCGGACCACGGTGCACGAGCGGACCTACATCGAGCTCGAGCAGGCGCTCCGCGAGCACTTGGAGCGATTGGCGGATCACACGTACCGGTCCAAGCACGGGGTAGAGATTCGACCTTCGGGCGCGGAGGCGTTGGACGCGCTGGCCACCGCGGGTGCGAACCTCAATGCCGACGAGACGTGGCGGGCGCTGGCGGCGAAGATCTTCGCGGCGAAGGCGCTCACGCCGCGCGTCCCGCGATCGCTCAAGGCCACGCTTCGCGACTACCAACTGGAAGGGTTTCAGTGGCTCACCCGGTTGGCGTCTTGGGATGCCGGCGCGGTGCTCGCGGATGACATGGGGTTGGGGAAGACAGTTCAGGCGCTGGCCGTGCTTTTGAATCGCGCGTCGAAGGGACCTGCGCTGGTGCTGGCGCCGACCTCTGTTGGATTCAATTGGATGGAGGAGGCCGCTCGGTTCGCGCCGTCTCTGAAGCTGCAGATGTACGCGGACAGCGAGGACCGAGGACGGACTCTGTCGCGGCTGGGGGCGAAGGATGTCCTGGTGGTGAGCTACGGACTCTTGGTTCGAGATCTGGAGCGGCTGACCAAGGTGCGCTTCTCCACGATCGTTTTCGACGAGGCGCAAGCGCTCAAAAACGCGGCCACTCAGCGCGCGCGTGCGGCACGTGAGCTTCAAGGAGATTTTCGTTTCGCGCTCTCGGGAACGCCGCTGGAGAACCACCTGGGTGAGCTGTGGAGTCTGTACCGTCTGGTGTTCCCCGGGCTGCTCGGAAGTTGGGACGCGTTCCGGGATCGCTTTGCCACGCCCATTGAGAAGAAGATCGATCCCACTGCGGCGCCGGCGCTGGCTCGAGTGCTCAAGCCGTTCTTGCTGCGCAGGACCAAGGATCAAGTGGAGCGCGAGCTGCCGCCCCGCACCGAGGTGAAGGTCCCGATCGTGCTCTCTGGGGAAGAGTGGCAACTCTATGAAGACGCTCGGCTCTCGGCGCTTTCGGATCTGGAGACGTCGAAGGCGAAGATGAAAGAGCAGGAGCGACGGATTGAGGTTCTTGCCGCGCTCACTCGGCTGCGGCTGTTGGCTTCACATCCGCGGTTGTGTGACGCGGCCTCCACGGTCGAGTCGTCGAAACTTCGGCGGCTGCTGGAGCTGGTGGAAGAGCTGACCGCGGAGGGACACCAGGCGCTGATCTTCAGTCAGTTCACGTCGCATCTGGCGCTGGTGCGCGAGGTCCTGGACGCGCGGGGCCTTGGCTATCTGTACCTGGACGGCAGCACCGCGCGGAAGGAGCGCGAACGACGCGTGCACGCGTTTCAGGAAGGCGCAGCGCCGCTGTTTCTGATCTCGCTCAAGGCGGGCGGATTTGGTCTCAACCTCACCGCCGCGGACTTCGTGATTCATCTGGATCCTTGGTGGAACCCGGCCGTGGAAGATCAGGCCTCTGACCGCGCGCACCGCATTGGTCAGACGCGGCCTGTAACGGTGTACCGACTCGTCGCCCGCGGGACGATCGAAGAGCAAATCCTCGCGCTGCACGCGGACAAGCGTGCGCTGGTCACGGGCGTGCTGGATGGAAAAGACAGCGCGGGACGCATGACCGCGCAGGAGTTGATCGCGCTGCTCGGCGACGCGGGAACGGTGGCACCTCCCGAGCGAAAAAACGCGACGGTCCACTAAGGGGTCAGGCTTTACACTCTTACACTCT
>JBQTKE010000247.1:0-2801 GCA_052386435.1 Myxococcaceae bacterium | reverse complement strand
GAACTGCGTATGTTTCTGGGGGTGGCGGCGGCCGGGGCCGAAGAGTTGGGCCCTCCCGCGCAACCGTTCTTGGCGCGACTCAAGGCCCTCGAGTCGAAGGTCGATAAGGGCCAAGATCCCCAGGGTGTCTCCGCCGCCTGCAGTCAGCTGAGCGAAGAGGTCATGGCCGCGGGCGAGGTGAAGCGCAGTCCCTCTCGCGTTCCGGACGCCGCGCTTGGACAACAGCTCTTTCAGAGTGCCTGCGTGACCTGTCACGGCGCGGACGCCAAGGGAAACACGCCGGTCGCGCAGACGTTGGATCCCAAGCCTCGCGAGCTCACGAGTGTGGAAGGCCTGACGCCCTTCCGCGTTTACAACACCGTCGGGTTGGGCGTGACCGGCACGTCGATGCCCGCGTTCCCCACTCTCTCCGACGACGAGCGGTGGGCGATCGCGTTCTACCTCTTCACGCTGAACAAGCCGGCGTGCGATCACGCTCCGCCCAAGGCGACGCTGGACAGTTTGGCAAATCAGTCGGACGGACAGCTCGCGCAGGTTTACGGCGCGGCTGAGGTCGGGTGTCTGCGCGCCAAGCCGAGCGAACCGGATCTTTCCCAGGCGGTGTCAGTCGCGCGCGCGAAGATCGACGAGGCGACCGAGGCCGCGCGCAAAGGAGACGGAGCTACCGCTCGCAAAGCATTGGTCGACGCGTATCTCCTGGGCCTTGAACCCGCGGAACCGCTGCTGCGAGCTCGTGCGCCAGAGTTGGTGCTTCAGCTGGAGCAAGAGTTCCTCGCCGCACGACACGCCGCCGAGCAGGATCCTTCGAGGCTGGACGCGGAGACGATCGCGCTGCACAAGCTGTTGGACCGGGTGAGCATGACAGGGGGTGCGCGTCCGGATTTTTGGTCCGTCTTCTGGGTCGCCCTCTTCATTCTGTTGCGCGAAGGTTTCGAGGCCAGCATCGTCATTGGCGCGCGCCTCGCCGTGCTCAAAAAAATGGACGCGCGCGCGCACACCCGCATCGTCCACGCAGGCTGGATCCTCGCGTTGGCCGCGGGAACCGCGGCGTTCCTCTTTGGCAGAGCGGTCCTAGCGGGCGCAAATCGGGAATGGGTGGAAGGTGTCACCGCGCTGGTCGCCGTGGGCATGCTCCTCTACGCCGCGCTCTGGCTGAACGCGAAGGTGAACATCCGCAAGTTCATGGGCGAGCTGCGCGAGAAGATGCAGGGCGCGCTGGGTCGCGAGAGTTTGGCCGGTCTCTTTGTCATCTCCTTCTCCGCGATGTTCCGGGAGAGCTTTGAGACGGCCATTTTTTTACAGGGGCTCACCATCGATTCGCCCACCGGCGTGATGTGGGGCGCTGCCGCTGGCCTGTTGGTGCTGATCGCCTTCGTCCTGTTCGTGGGCCGCTTCGGCTATCGCTTGCCTATGAAGACCCTTTTCTCTACCTCCACGGTGTTGCTGATCGCGACCGCCGTGGTGCTGCTCGGGAAAGGGCTCCACTCGCTGCAGGAAGTCGGCGCGCTGCCGCTGGTCCCGTTCGCGCACTTCGCGGTGCCGTTGCTTGGCCTCTACGCAGACGCCGTGAGCTTCATCCCGCAGCTCGTGCTGGCACTCGGACCGCTGTTGGCACGAACTTTCCGCCGCAAGCCCACGCCTCCTCCGGTCGTGCAAAGCACTGAGCTCCCGGCCAAGTAGCGAGACGGGGAGCTGTCCCCGTTTTCCCACTCACCAGAGGTTGAGGGATCGGCTGAAACTCAGATGAAACGGCTTGCAGTCGGAGTCAGTGCGGCAAGCGTCGGTCGTTCCCAGCGGCGCCTCTTCGTCGTTCGACCTGACCTCAACCCATTCGGGCTTGGCCCGAAGGAACTTGTTTGACTGCAGCACGAACGCCTTCACCCGCACGCCGTCGTACTCCAGCTTGTCGGCGTAAAAGGGGAAGTCATAACTCACGTCACCGTTCGCCTCGATAATGTTGCTCCGCTCTGAGCCGGTCACAGCGTCGAGGGTGGCCGCGATCGGAACCAGACCGGACTCGTGCACTCCGCGGAACGCTTCGAAGCCGGTGGCGTTCACGCGCGGCGTGCTCCACCCGGACTTATCGATCTCTGAGCGCACGGCTTTGAAACCGTATGCCTTCAGCGCCACGCCCCAGATCTGCCGCGCCGACCGGCCGCGGTTCTTCAGAGTGAGCCGTGCGTTCACCGCGACGAGCCCATTGCGTTCGCCCGTGCGAGTGAGCGTCATCTCGGACGTCACCAACGCCGGCTCGTGCGCGGGCACATAGATGGACTGGTAATAAGACGTCCCCATCGCCCAGATGCCTGCCAGCGTGGTTGCGGCAATCAGCAGGATGTCCTTGGTCATGGACAGTCGCTCCCGCAACGGAAGCGGCGGGCGCGATTCCGGCGGAGGAGCCGGATCCATTGCAGGCTGCTTGGTAAGGTCATCCACGCGCAGGGCCCGCGCGGACCTTCCTCGCGCGGACTTTGAACCCGTGGGCTCACTCGCCGGGAAGGTCGACGGCTCCGCTTGAGTGGCGTCCGGGAGCCCGGGCTCGTCGTTGGTCAGCAAGCCGGGGCGCAGCCGCACCTTGCGCGGCCGCGTGGTCCTTTTGGGCTGTCCTTCCTGGCTCATGAACCTTCCCCCTTAGACGACGTCAACGCCGGTTACGGCCTGCGCTGGATCCGCTGTTCCGCCCGCTGCAGCTCAGGCATGAGCTCCGGGCGAGCCTGGCGCGCCGCCTGTCGCAAAAGCGCGGGGGTGCTCTCAAAGGCGACCAGGCTCAGCCCGTCCTCCGCCTCCTGACGCGCAGAACC
>JBQTKE010000246.1:0-3126 GCA_052386435.1 Myxococcaceae bacterium | reverse complement strand
GCCAGCTCTTGACCGAAGAGCTTGGAGAGCGCCAACCTGCCCCCCGAATGCGCGGTCTCCGCCAACCGCTGCAGGTTGCTCTTGATGAGATGGAGCTCGCCCACTGCGTTCATCAACGCGTCCAGCTTGGCGATGTCCACACGCACGGTCTGCGACAGGGACCGAAGCGATCCCTCAGGCGCGTTGCTGACCGCCGGCTGGGGCGCACGGAGCGATCCTTCTGACTCCGGCTGGGGAGGATTGGGGACCCCAGCGGGTACATCAAACTCCCCACCCTGTGGATCGGCCCCTGCCGCGGGTCGGCTGGTTTTAGGGACCACCTTTGCCGTCGCGCCGTGCTCTTTTAGCAACGCGTCCAGCGATGATGCAGACGTGGCGAAGAGCAGATCGAACGCGATGTTCTCAGCGGCGGCGGGAAGCTCCGAAGGCAGCGTGCTGGTCACCTCGCCGTGTGTCTTGAGCGCACCGTTGAGCTTGAGCAGCCGCGCATCGAAGTCCAACAGCGGGTACTCCGCCCGCACCCGCCAGATTGCCTTTTCCTTGCGCAGGTTCTCGCGCAGCCGGTGCTCTTCGTACTCCGTGAGCATGGCGCGCAGCTGAGGATCCAGCGACAGGTCATCAATCGGATCACGGGTGCCGTCCCGGTGCTTCTCCTCCGCCTCCGCCGCGTCCAGCGCATTCGTCGTGTCCTGCGCTCGCTGGAGAGCTGCGGCCTCGGGCTCGCCTCCTCGCGCGGCCTGCGCCACCAGCTCGCGCAGACTGCGCAAACTGCGCTCCAACAGCACCGACACTTCGGGACCGGGATCAGCGCGTCCCATCCTAAGGCGATCCAGAAGATCTTCCAGCTTGTGCGAGAGCGTGGCGACCGCGTCCTGCGCGAAGAGACCCGCGACGCCCTTCAGTGAGTGGGCCCCGCGAAAAACCGCGTTGAGCAGATCCGGCGGCGGGTCGACACCGGCGTCCTCCAGCGCGGCCACGTCCCGCTCCATCCCGTCCAGGACTTCGGTCGCTTCGGCGATGAACTCAGCGAGGCCGCGGCTCACGATCCCGCAAGATAGCGGCTGATCAGCCCGGTAAGCCCAGCAGGATCGAACGGCTTCACCACGTATTCGACAGCGCCCAAGGCCAAACCCTTCTCCCGGTCTTCCGTGGACCCGCGCGAGGTCACGATGAAGAGCGGCGTGTCGCGGTAGTTTGGGTTCTTCTTCACGAAGTTGATCAGCTCCAGCCCGTTGATGTCCGGCATCTCAAGGTCGGTGATGATCAAGTTGAAGCGGTGACGCGGCAACAGCTTGAGCGCCTCAAAGCCACCGGCGGCGAGGACGACCTCCACCTCGTCCACGGCCTTCGCCGCCGTCGCGATCATCTCGCGATGCAGCTTGGAGTCTTCGACGATCAAAACCTTGAAGCTCATCGCCTCGGCGAACCTCTCTGCGAGAGGCCTCCAAGGCTAACAGGAGTCACGGGCTGCTCTGAACTAGGCCCCGCGATCGTTCAGAAGTCGCGCGATCCCCTTCTCGGTCAGCACCGCGACATGGCTTCCCTTGAAGGCAGGAAGGAATTTGTCCTGCAACACGCGAATTCGCGCCTTCTCGTCGAGGGAATTGGCGCCCGGAAGCTCCAGTCCCACGCCTTTGACCTGGGCACGGTTCAGCATCTGCGCGGCGGTGGTCAGTGCTTCTCCCACCCCCTGCTCGGTCAAACCTGAACGGTTCCCTAAGCCCACCGCGAAGATGCGATCGACGGCGAAGCGGCGCTCTGAAGGAAAGAGCAAGGTGTCGTTGTGCTGGCCGACGAAGAAGCCACCGCGCAGCACCCGAGAAAGCACGCCGCAAAGCCGCCAGTCGACGAAGCCCGCCACGCCGGTGAGCGGACGCTCGTCTTCGGCAATGAAGAGACACAGCGAATCGACGGAGCTCAGCTCATCCAGCCCGTCATAGGAGATGTCGTGGGTGGTCAGGCTCATGCCTTGTTGAGGGCAATCGCAATGCGGTCCAAGAGACCGTTGATGAACGATGACGACTCTTCGTTGCCGAACGTCTTTCCCAGCTCCACCGCTTCGTTCAGGGTGACCTTGCGCGGGATGTCCGGACGGTACTTGAGCTCGTAGACGCCCAAGCGCAGCACGTTGCGATCAATGCGGGTCATTCGGTCGAGCCGCCAGTTGTGGCTGTGGTCTTGAAGCAGCTTGTCCAGCTCTCCCAGGTGCTCGTGCACGCCCAGCGTCAGCTCGGAGGCGAACTTCTTCGCGTCCGGATCCGGCCTGCCAGAGTCCGCGCTCGCCCACGCCGCCTCCAGGGCATCTTGCGGTTGTCCCTGGGACATCTCCAGTTGATAGAGCGCCTGCAGCGCCCGCTCTCGACCTTCGCGCCGAGCGCCCATCTACTTCTTCTTCCTTCCGTCAATGGACGCCAGCTGGCCCTTGTTTTTCAGCCCGGAAGCCTTGAGCGCGGAGCGATCCAGCTCCGCGTGCAGGTTCGCCATCTCCAGGCACGCGATCGCCGCTTCCGCGCCCTTGTTGCCCGCTTTAACGCCCGCGCGATCGATGGCCTGCTCGACGGAGTCCGTGGTGAGCACGCCGAAGGACACCGCGCAGTCCGCGTTGTAGGCCGTGGTGCCCACGCCCTTGGAGACTTCGGACGAGACGTATTCGAAGTGCGGGGTGCCGCCGCGGATCACACAACCCAGCGCGACCACGCCCACGTAGTGCCCGCTCTCCGCGACCTTGCGGACCAGACCCGAGAGCTCGAACGTTCCGGGCACGCGGTAAACGTCAATCTCGTCGTCCGAAACGCCGTGACGAACCAGCGCATCCAGCGCGCCCTTGAGCAGCTCTTCAGTGATGAACCCGTTGAAGCGCGCCACGCAGAGCGCGAACTTCCCGGCCGGAGCCAGCAACTTCCCTTCGAAAAAGCGAGGCATGGGTCCTCTTTACAAAGCTTTCTAATCCTTGCCCAATCCTTGTCGTCCCCGCGAGCCACGGCGCGTTCCCCGGGCAGCGGAAGGCTTGGTCACCTGGAGTGGGACCTGCTCCACCACCTCCAGGCGATAACTCTCCAGACCTACGATTTTCTTGGGGTTGTCCGTCAGCAGACGAAGCCGGGAGAGCCCCAGGTCCTTGAGGAT
>JBQTKE010000245.1:0-8956 GCA_052386435.1 Myxococcaceae bacterium | reverse complement strand
CTTGAAAGAATGAAGCAACGGCCGGGGACGCACTACCGAAGCGACCCCGTCTTTCGCTTCTTAAAAAGTGTATTTGACCCGCGGATAAATCTGCATCGACACGATGTTCGGCCCAAGCACCAACCGGCTCACCACATCCAACCCGACGCTGAAGTGGTCCATCTGGGTCGCGTACTCAATCCCAACCCCAACCCCCAGATTCGCCCCTCCCCGGATGCTGTCAATGGGAGCCGGCTCCAGCAGCGTGTAGCCGCCCGTCAACTTCGGCGCGACATAGAAGCGCGGCAGCACTTGGAACAAGTACGCGACCGACGCGTTCAAGAACGTCACGGTGAAGTTGTCAGATCCCGTTCCGTCCGGGGCGATGCAGACGCCCGCGACGGTGCGATCGATAAAGCAGTTCTGTGCGCTGGCACCGATGCCGAAATGCACTCCGACTTCGATGTTCTCCCCAATGTCGTAGCCAACGCCCAGCTGCAGATACGACTGAAAGTTGGAGTAAGCGTCCTTCCCGCCCAGCGTGAAAAACGCGCCGACGTCGGTCTCGGTGAAGAATCCTCGGCGAACCTTGAGGGCCACGCCTTCCGAAGGGGTCGCAGCTGACGCCACCGACGAGAGCAGCAAGAGAGCAACCGAGAGAATCCTCACGTACCCCTCCGGGGAAGCCTCGCACCTTACAAATCCGTACTTTGGCCGGCAATGAAAACCCCTGCCCTTCGGGCAAGCAGAGAGGTTTCGCCGGCCCTGCGGCAGCGGTGAGCCGCACCCGTAAACCGCAAGCGAAGGCGAACGCGAACGCGATGCTGCCCACGTAACCCGCGAAGCACTCACCCAAGAACTGACGACCTCCTCGAAGCACGGCGCCTCGAGTCCGCCGCAGCGAACGCCCGAGCTATTCGTCCGAATCCGCCGCACCCGCCGCATTAAAGATCCACGGGAAGTTTACGGTGACAACACCACCACCCTGTGGCTCCGGGAACTTCCAACGACGAATACGCGCGACCATGCAGCTCTCGGCGTTGGTGTTGTTGAGCGAGGATTCAGTCACGTTCGCCTCAGCCACCGCGCCCGCGGGATCGATGGTGAACATCACCGCGACCTTGCCGCCGAGGTCCGCCTGCTTCGCGAGCTCCTGCTCGTAGCAGTACTTGATCTCGTTCTGGTGACGCTTGATCACCTTGGCGATGACATCCTTCGACAGACCGCCGACGACAGTGGTCTTTCCAGGAACGACGCGAGTCGACTCCTTTCCGCGGCCACCGAGATCTATCGATCCATACCCACCCGCGCCACGACCGGATCCCTTGGTACCGAGACCACCGAGTCCAAGCCCCGTCCCGCCGCCACCCGGCCCAGTACCGCGCGAGCCAAGGCCGCCGACGCCGTGCGCATCACCCACGCCAGCGCCGCCCTTCAGACCACCAAGCGCGTTGTTGATGCCAGTGCCGAGACCCCCCGGACCAAACACGTTGGAAGCAGCACCCGAAGCACCACCCAGCGCACCGAGCAGACCCGCGGACATCACCTTCTTCCGGTCCTCTTCACGCTTGTTGGCGTCGACGATCGGGCTTCCCTTCTTCGAGGGATCCGCCTGGTCCTTCTTCGCCTCCTGTTTGCCGAACTTGCCTTCCTTGTCCTTGGCCTTCGCGCCTTCCGCGACGCCCGAGAGATCCTTGAACTTCTGAATCTCAATCTTCTTCTCCGGCTTGACCAACAGCTTCACGTACTTGGACGGGTTCTGAAAAATGTCGTCCGACGTGGCGGAGAGATCGCGCGGGGTGAGCAGGATCGCAGCGACAAGCGCCAGGAAGGCCATGATGCTGATGCTGGCGATCTTGAAGAAGGTGAAGTCCGCCTCTTCCATCCGGCTGACTTCAACCGCAGCAGAGGGGCGCACGTAGCGAATGATGAACGCGACGGAATCCAAAGAGACCTGAACGCGATCGTGAAGACCGAGCTCAATCGCATCGGCCCGGTTCGGACCGTCACTCGCCCGCAGCTTCCCTTCGCTGCGCAGCTGCTCCTTCGACTTGTGGCTGTTGAGTCCGGTCGAGACCACCGCACCTGCTGAAGAAGGCACGTTGACCAAGAGACCCGACGCGCCCGACGTGGCGAGCGTGAAGCTCCCGCCAATGGAGGGAGAGAAGACGTGAAAGGCGTTGTGCTTGCCCTCACCAATCGTCACCGGCACCCCGTCGCCAAAGTGTTGAACGTTGATCAGGGTATCGCCCCAGAGGAGCGCGACCTGAAGCACTTTGTTGTCCTCCGCGGGCGTGGCCTCGGGCGGGAGCGGATCATTGAAGAGCGTGGCGGCATTGCGGCCAGTTCCCGCGAGCCCCTTCTGCTGAATGGCGGACGTCGACTTCATCTTGTGGCTCCCCTTGAGCGCCACAGCCCCGTTCGTTTGCACGATCGGCGACTGGACGGCCGTCCCATCTCCAAAAAGCACTTTGACCTGCGACGTCCCCACTTGAAGGACATCACCCGAGCTCAACGGCACCGGGTCTTTGATCTCTCGCTGGCCTATCCGGGTCCCGCTCTCGCTGCCGAGATCGATCGCGGTGACGATTCCGTTCTTCTCCACCTTCAGCATCACGTGGAGGTTCGACACCTTCGGATCTGACAGCTTGATCGCCGCACCGGCACCAGAGCCAACAATCACGCTCTCCAGATCGGAGCTGGACTCGGTGACAGCACCGTCAGGACCCGTGATGCGAAGCGTGAGGGCGTTCTTCTGCGAGACCATACGGGTGCGTCCTCTGGCTTAGAGGTTGTCGACGGACTTCTGGAGCTCAGGGGCGAAGTTGTCGCGGATTTTGATGAGCGTTCCGAACCGGGTCTTCTTCCGGTTCAGCACGTAAGAGCCTTCCGGCTTGGTGAGCTCGCCTTCGACCGTCACGTCCGTAAAGTCGATGACCGTCTTCTTCCGGTAGACAGTCTTGTCGGCTTCCTGGACGACCTTCTGCGCCAGCGCGGGGACTGAGCCCAACATCAAGATGGCAACGAACACGGACTTCATCGCGGCGCTCCTTGGTTCCACTGGGTCCGACATCCCAACACGGCCTTGGGTTCCGCGGGGTTCTGTGGGTCCCCGACCGGCCTTCGGGCTGGAAATACTACGTGAGCGTCTCGGCGGTTGTCACGGCGACAGAGCAATTCTTGCGCGCGTTCCACGAGGACGTTCCCACCCGTTAGGTCCGCGCTGCACTGTCCCATCCCCATCCGCCGCCTCTGCTTCATTCGAGAGCGACACTCTGCGCATGCCTTCGCCGAGCGGCCACCCTCTCCGCGTTTTCGCTGTCCGCCACTGTTCAGCCTGCGCCTCAGAAACTGCAAACCCCCTGGAAGCACAGGGCCCCAAGGGGTGCGACACCTTTTGAGCGCTTTTGATACTTCAGGTTTTCGGCGGCGCCTCCGCCGGGGCTTCCGAGGAATTCGCGGGCTCGTCCTTCGCCGCGTCATCTGACACCTTGTCGAGAATGGAACCGCCGCCCTTGTGCTTGGGCGCTTCCTTCTTCGCCGGAGCGTTCTGCTGGGCAGCACCGCTCTTCTGCATCGCGGCAATACCCTTGAGCTTGGCGTCGATCAGCTGCTGTTCCTGAGGCGTCGCCGAGGCGAGCGAGCGGCATCTGCCCAGGAAATTGATCGCCTTGTCGAAGCCGCTCTTCTCCGAGCTGTAGGCCCAACCCGCGCCGCAGATGGCCTCGGGATGCTCGGCCTTGATCGAGAGCACCTTCTCGAACTCCGCACCGGCCAACGGCCCCTTCCTGGGATCGCTCCCCTTCTGACCATCCAACGCGTAAGCGAAGTACAGATGCGCTTCGTAAGACGTGGGGTCGAGCGCCACTGCCTTCGAGTACGCCTTCTCCGCCGAAACGTAGTCGCGGTACGTCAACGCCATCGCGCCAATGTTCATGTGGCCTGGCGCGAACTTGTCGTTGAGCGAGACGGACTTTTGGAACTGGGCCAACGCGGCGCGCCGGTCGTCCAGCTTCAAATAGATCATCCCCAGGTTGTTGTAGACGCCGGGATCCTTGTCATCCAGCTTGCGCGCGTTGGCGCTGATGAACTCCGCCAGCTTGTAGTTGCCCTGGTCGTAATAGATGAGCGCCAAATTTTTATAGGCGTCAGGGTTGTCCTTGGTGCGCGAGAGCACCTTGCGGGCGGCCGCCTCCGCCTTGTCGAACTTCTTCGCCAGCCGGTACGCAACCGTGAGGTTGTTGAGCAGCTGCACGTCGTACTCACGCCCCGGCACCACGAGCGCGGTCTCATAGAGCGTGATCGCCTGATCGAACTTGTCCTGCAACCGGTAGATCTTCCCCAGGTTGAGCAACGTCGGCTCGTGGTTGGGATCGATCTTGTGGGCCGCCTCGTACGCGTCGAGCGCCTTAGAGAGCTGGCCGCGCCGCTCGGCGATCACCCCCAGGTTGTACTGAGCATTCACCATCCGCGGGTTGCGGTTGAGGACGCGCTCGAAAATCTCCGTCGCTTCATCCAGCTTGCCCTCGTCGAACGCGGCAATGCCCTGCGCGAAGAGATCCTCACTGCGCCACTCCTTCACCGGGGGAGGCACCGCGGTGTTCGTCGCGACCTTTTTCTCCGGGGTCCCCGCGCACGCGACCCAAAGCAGCGACGCAACGCATGCGCTCAGCGACAGCCAAGGCGATGAACCAGTCTTAATCCCCATCGAGCCCCCACGAACACCCTGGCGCTGGGCTGATCGTTTCGACAGTGTTCCGATCTCCATCGCGTCCCGGCGTCCCCGATTGCGGGCTGACGACCTCGGCACGATCTGCTGCGCGACTGCCGACCGTCTGGATGCAGCCTTCATCGCGCCTCCGCGGAGGCCGTCGTGGCCGGCTGAGCAGCGGAAGAGGCGGGTGCTTCCGCCAGTCCGCTTTCCTTTAACACCGGCGAGGTCGCGAAGAACTCAGATCCTCGGTACGCCACGTCGCGAACCTTCGAATAGGCACCAGGCCTGTACTTGTTGACCTTGTCCTGCGCGGCGAGCGTCCACTCGTTGTAGATAGACAGCTCGTAGCTCTTGGCCAGCGCCTTCTCCAGCGCCTCGATCGCCTTCTCTTCCAGCGGGAAGGCGCGGTTCTCCAATTCGCTGCGGTACATGGAGAGCTGCTCATCATTAAGGCCGCGCGGATCCGGCGAATCGAGAAGGTTCTGCGCGAAGTCGGAGTATGCGAGACCGATCCGAGTGAGCGCCGCGATGCCGTACTCGCCCGCGCCCACCGCCAACACGTCTGTGTACGCCTTCTCCACGTCCTGAATCCGCTTCACCTTCGCGGCCAGGTCCTTCTTGATCGTCGACACCTTCACGAACTTGATGCCGGTGTACTGCGCCCAGAGCGGGTCGAGCGCCGCGAAGCGCGCTGCGGCGTAGGCGTTGAGCACCTGGTCTTCCTTCTTCGCGGTTTCCGGCAAGCGCGCGAAGGACTTGAGCAGGTCCTCTTGCAGTCGGTCCTCTTCGCGGTTGTTCTTCAGGATCTTCTGGTCGAGGTACTGGCGATACTTCGCGCGGTAGTGCAGCGCCGGCGACGCACGGTTGTCCTTCGCGTAGCTGTTGCTCCACGTCTCGAAGGTCTTCACCGCCTCCGCGTACTTCTTGTCCTTCTCGTGGATGAGCCCAATGTTGAACGCGATCTCCGGGACGTCTTTCCGATCTTTGAAGCGCGTCAGATAGAGCGTGTACGCGGAGATCGCCTTGTCCGACTGACCCAGGCCTTCCCACCAGAGGCCGGCGTTGAACTGGGCGTCCGCCACCCACTTCTCCGCTTCCTTGACCAGCTCCTCGCGCTCCTTGGGATCTACGATGCGCGTCGACTTGCGCTCGTCCTTCTTGGGGACCGCGGCAACCGTCTTCGACGCCTTCGCCTTGGCGCCCTTGGTCACTTTGTCTTCTGACTTGCGCAGATCCTTCAGGTTGTCGAGACCAACGGCCTTCGCGCCCGCCGCCGCGTCGTAGGCAGCGATGAACGCTTCGTACATCTCCGCGCTCTTCCGGAAATCGGCGATCTTCTCGTAGAAGTTGGCCAGCGTGTAGCGGACCTTCAGATCGAACGCGCTGCCCGGATATTCCTTGAGCACCCGCTCACCGGCCGCGATGCCGCGGTCGAGCTGATTTGCGTCCTGATAGATGATCATCGCGTAGGTCAATGCGCGATCCGCGTTCTGCGACTGCGGGAACTCGGCGACGAACTTGTTGAACTCCTCCGCCGCCTTCGCCGGGTTCTTCTCCTTCTTGTAGATGGTCTCGTCGACGTACTTGTACTGCGAGCCTTCGACTACCCCAGTCACGCGCTTGCTGAACTCCGTCCCGGGCTTGGCCAGCTTCTTGTTCGCCAGGAACTGCCGCGAAAGCTTGTTCAGCTCCAGCCAGGCCTCACGCGACTCCAAGACGAACATGGAGAGGTCCGCCGCTTCTTGCGAACGCTTCTCCTCGGGCCACTTGAGGATAATCTCTCCGAAACGTTTTGCCGCCTCGATGAAGTGGTTGCGGTCGTAATAGACCACCGCGGCCTGGTAACGGACGTCGATCTCATCCGGGTTGTTGGGGAAGGACGTGTTGTAGCGGTCGCACGCGTCCGCCAGCTTCTGCTCGAACTTGGTGAGCTTCTGCTCTTCCAGTTCCTTCGCAGAGCGCTTCTGGATCTTCCCCTGCTTCTCGACGTTCCCCTTCTTCGCCGCCTCGTCGACCTTCTGCGTGTCCTTGAGCTCGTTCTTCGCGACGACGCCGCGTTCGATCTTTACCAGCTTGTCGAACGCGAGGATGGAGTCGTACGCGGCGGTCTGACGGTACTTCTCCTGCGAGACCTCCTTGGCGGTGTCGCGCGTGGGGACCTTGAACGCGACGACCTTCTCGTACGCGGCGGCCGCAGGTTCCCACTCCTCGAGCGCCCAGAGAATCTCCGCGTAATAGAAGCTCAAGTTGAACGCGTGATCGGAGACGAAGCTCTCGTCCTCGCTGGACGCGAACGCATTGATGTACTGCTTGTAGATATCGCGCGCGAGCCGGTAGGTCGCCACTTGCTTCGTTTTCTGCGCTTCCTGGTGGTAGTCGGTCACGATGCTGCGCATGGCCTCTTCGGCCACGGTGAAGGCGTTGCGAAGTACGTCCTGGCGCTGCTCGTTGGCGCGCCACCAGCTGGAGCCCGGGCTATAGAGCTCAGCCAACCGCTTCACTTCCACCTTCACCTGCTCACGCTGACGCAGCCCTTCGAACGCCTTAACAATCGCCTGCTGGAACTCCGGCGCCGCGGCATGCATCGGTTCGTCGTTGATCAGATACCGATAGCTCTTGATCGCGTTCTCGAAGTGACCGGCTTCAGCGAGCTGATCCGCCAGCTTGGAGATCAACCGGACCTGGCGCTTCTTCGCCGCCTTCCGCTTGAAGTAGGCGATCGCCTCGTCCGCGCGGTCCATCTTCACGTAGACGCGGATCATGTCGTTGAGGGCCTCGTTCTTGAGGTCCGTCATCCTCTCCTTCTGCTGACTGTCGGCGTAGTCGACGACCTTCTGCAGTTTCACAAGCGCGGGCTCGTAGCCGTCGTCGTTGAAGTCACACCAGGCCAGCTTGTAGAGCGCGTACGAGTAGATCTTGGGGATCTTGCTCGCCATCGCCTTCTCGTAGTTCTCGCGCGCCTTAGGGACGTTCGCCTTGATCTCGAAGTAGTAGTTGCCCAGCTCGATGAACGTGTCCGGGACGAAGCGCGACGTCGGGTAGTTCTTGATCAGCTCGTTGTAGCGAGCGACGGCCTGTTCCTTCTTGCCGATCTCCCCCAGGTTGTAGCCGAGCGAGAAGAGCACCTCGTCCTTGCGCTGATACGCGGGGTACTCGCGCAGGATCGTCTCGTACAGGCGCATCGTCTCCGAACGGAAGAGCTCGCTCTGGCGGTGCTCCTGCTTTGGCTCCGCGACCTTCTCACCCTTATTACGAGCCGCGTCGTAGACCTTCTCTTCGTCCTGGAACTTCGTCATCTCCGCCCGGTACAGGTACTTGGACTTCTCCCAGTACAGCTCGGAGAGTTGGTAGAGCAGGTCCGCTTTTTGAGGATCACCGTCGTCGAAACGCGGGACGATACGCTTGAGGTTTTCAATCGCCTCGTCGCGCTTCTTGTCCGCCATCTCTTCACGGGTGGCGTCTTCCAGCCGCGGGATCTCACGCAGCGACGCAGGTCCTTGGCGCTCCTCCGGCCTCTTCTTCGTGTCAGCGGTCTTGGCGCCCGCGGTCCCCGGCTTGGCGGCGGCAGGCTCCTTGACCGCCTTCTTCTTGGGCGCGGCCGAGGCGCTCAGTCCCACGCAAAGCGCGAGGGTCAGAATCCGGAACGACGACGTCATGCGGGCTCCTGGAGGAGTAGGCCTAGAAAAGTCCGCGAACGCTACCCTCGGCCCTTTCAAATGAAAAGAATGGCCGAGAGGAGATCTGGAGTGGCCTGCTCCTTCGGTTACTCACTTCCCGCGGGGCAGCCGTTCTTCAGCGTGTACTGGTAGTACCCAATTTCGTCGATCCAGAACTCGCCCTGGAACTTCCAGTAATTCCAATCTTCGGCCGGCATCTTCGGACGGTAGAGCGGCTTCTGCTTGAGCATGGCGACCTGATCCACACCCTGCTCGAAGAGCTCCTTCTCCGCTTTGGAGGTCTCGAATCGGATGATCTCAGCCTGGTTCGCGTACGTCCGAATGTTGCGGTGTGCTTCGACCAAGCGGTTCTTGGCGAGCTGTCCCGCAACCTGGGTGAGCGTGGCCCTGTTCTGATCCAGCTCGTTGGTCAGCGCCTCGCGCATCTTCGCGCCCTGCCACGCGGTGGTGGAATAGATCGCCTTCTTCTCATCTTCGATCTGCCGAAGCATCGCGAAGACGCCGAGCATTCGCTCGTTGCCGCGCACCCAGAGCAGCACCGGGCGCGGAAGCTTGGTGGAGCTCTCATCCGCGACCATTTCGAAGT
>JBQTKE010000244.1:0-5037 GCA_052386435.1 Myxococcaceae bacterium | reverse complement strand
TCTACGCGCGCGCGAAAGCAGGACAGACGCTGATTGTCGCCGAGGAAGGATGGGGCTCCGGCAGCTCGCGTGAGCAGGCCGTCTGGGCGTTGATCGGCGCGGGCATTCAGGCGGTCATCGCCAAGAGCTACGCGTTCACTCACAAGCGCAACTTGGTGAACGAGGCGCTCACCTATCTGGTGGTGACCGAAGAGAAGTTCTATGCGCTCGCTGAGGAGAACGCGGAGCTGGAGGTGGATCTCGCCAACGGCGAAGTGATCCATGTCACCAGCGGGCAGCGCTTCAAGGCGCAGCGGCCCAGCCCCATTGTTCGTGCGCTGCAGCGGGAGGGCGGTCTGGTGCCCGCCATCAAACGCCACGGTCCTCGGGTCTTCGAGGCGCTCGGCAGCGCGTAGTCACCCACGGATCGCGCCGTGACCAACGGTCTGGACATGAGGGCGGTGGTCGTCGCGCTAGTGCTGGCGGCCTTCCTGCTTCGGCTGTTTCTGTGGCGCGCGGTGCTCTGCGTGGCGCCGGGCAGCGTGCGCATTGAGACGGACGCGCCAGCGGATCAGATGAAACTTCCACCGGCGTTGGAGGCCCACGCGTTGGCGCTGCGCGAGCTGGGATTTTCGCCTCTGGGCACTCGGCTGGAGAAGCCGTGGCTCACCGCGGAGACGGTGGCGTACGATTTCGTGCACCCGCAGGCGAAGTCGTTCGCGACCCTGGAATTGGGGCGCGATGGCAAGCCACGGCTGTACTACCTGACCCCCGTGCGACGCGACGGCTTCGTCATCACCGCCAATTACAAGCGGCCAGCGCGCGAGGTGAAAGGGCGTTACCTCTCGGGAGGACTGGAGGATTTCCCCCCTGATCGCGTCTTCAAAGCGCACCTGCGTCGCTTGGAATCGGTCGGCCAGCCCGAGGGCGCGTTGGATCAAGAGGGACGATTGGGCGCGGCGAGGGCTTGGGTGAAAGGATTGGGCCAACGCGAAACGCGACTGCAGAACGTCTACGGGCTGTTGTGGAGCGTGGGCACCCTTGGCATGTTGGGCGCCGCCTTCTTCGGGAAGAGATAGGGAGTACACATGAAGAGCGTCTCAAAGAGCGAAGAGATTTATTTCCTGTCCGGCAAGCGCACCGCGTTTGGGACGTTCGGTGGCGCATTGAAGGATCTCTCCGCCACGGACCTTGCTGTCGAATCCGCGAAGGCGGCGCTCGCGCAGTCCAAGATCTCTCCGGAGGAGGTGCACCACGTCGTCTACGGCAACGTCGTTCAGACCTCGTCGGACGCGATCTATCTCCCTCGGCACGTGGGGTTGCGCACCGGTGTGCCTGTTCCCGTCCCGGCGTTGGGCGTGAATCGCCTCTGTGGCTCTGGCTTTCAGGCGTTCGTGAACGCGGCGGAGCTGATGCTCACCGAGCAGGCCCAAGTGGTCCTCGCAGGCGGCACGGAATCGATGAGCCAGGCCCCGCACCTCATCCGCGGTGCACGTTGGGGTATTCCGCTGGGCAAGGGCGGTCTGGAAGACTCGCTCTGGAGCGCGCTGACCGACAGCTACACCGGCATGCCGATGGCGATCACCGCGGAGAACTTGGCGGTGCAGTACGAGTTGTCTCAGGACGCGGTGGACGAGTACTCGGTCCTGTCACAGAGACGCTTCGCGGCCGCGCAAGAAGGTGGCCGCTTCAGCGAAGAGATTTCTCCTGTTGAGCTCAAGACGAAGAAGGGCTCCACGTCGTTCGCGAAGGACGAGCACAACCGTCCGGACACCACGGTGGAAGGGCTGAAGAAGCTGCCCAAGGTCTTCAAGAAGGACGGCGTGGTCCACGCGGGCGCGGCTTCCGGCATCTGTGACGGCGCGGCGAGCGCGGTGTTGGTGACCCGAAGTTGGGCGGACAAGAAAGGGGTTAAGCCCCTGGGCCGCCTGGTGAATTGGGCCGTGGCCGGCTGCGACCCGAAGGTGATGGGGATTGGCCCCGCGCCGGCGATGCGCAAGTTGATGGAGCGCGCGGACGTGAAGCTGGGCGATATTGATCTCTTCGAGGTCAATGAAGCCTTCGCGCCGCAATACTTGGCGGTGGAGAAAGAGCTGGGACTTCCTCGGGAAAAGACGAATGTGGACGGTGGGGCGATTGCCGTGGGCCACCCCCTGGGCGCCTCCGGTGCGCGCATTACCTTGCACCTTCTCTATGAGCTGAAGCGCCGAGGCGCTCGGTATGGTATCGGCTCGGCTTGTATCGGCGGCGGCCAGGGAATCGCGCTGCTTGTCGAAGCGCTGTAAGCGCTCGTAGGAATCTTTCGAAGACGAGAGGGCTATGTCGAACGAATTGGATAGCAAGTCGGTCCGCGAGAAGGCGAAAGCGATCGCGGAACAACGCCGGGCAGAGCGCCGCACCCGCAAGCGCAAGTGCGTGCTCTGTGCCGTCGAAGAATCAGACAAGGCGCCGCTGGGGCCTCACCCGGATGGGATTGGGCCGTCCTGCAAGGACGAGCTCTCCTGCCAAGCGCGGCGCGCGGGACGGTAGCCATGGGGCAGGAGCGCACCACGTCTCTGGAGAAGGACATCATCTTCGACTGGAACGAGGTGCATCCACAGAAGCGGCCGTCGCGCCCCTTCGAGCTCTTGGACGAGACGCTGCGCGACGGCGTCCAGTCTCCCTCCGTGGTTGACCCTTCTCTGGAAGACAAGATTCAGCTCCTGGAGCTGATGGCCAGCGTGGGGATTCATTCGGTGAACATCGGTCTGCCCGGAGCGGGAAAGCGGGCGTTCGATGACGTGGTGGCGCTGGCGAAGCACATTCAGAGTCGCAAGCTGAAGTTGATCGCTACCTGCGCCGCGCGGACGTTGGCCGCTGACATCAAGCCGGTCGCTGAAGCGGTTCAGGCGTCGGGTCAGAAGATCATCGTCTACACATTCATTGGGTCGTCGCCGATTCGCCAGTGGGCGGAGGATTGGGACGTTGACTACATCCAGAGGACCTCCGCCACGGCGATTGACTTCGCGGTGAAGGAGGGCCTGGACGTCGCCTACGTCACCGAGGACACGACTCGGAGCGCTCCGCACAACCTGGATCGACTGTTCCGCTCCGCGATCGATCACGGCGCGCAGCGGTTGGTGCTTTGCGACACCGTGGGTCACGCCACGCCTTCGGGCACCCGCGCGCTGATTGAGTGGACGCTGGGCTGTATCTCCGCGATGGGCGCCAAGGTGGAGATCGACTGGCACGGTCACAATGACCGCGGGCTGGCGGTCTCAAACGCGCTGGCGGCGATCATGGCGGGTGCGACGCGCGTGCATGGCTGCGGGCTGGGCATTGGCGAGCGTGTGGGCAACACGGCCATGGACCTGCTGCTGCTGAATCTCAAATTGATGGGCTGGTACGACGGCGACCTCACCCAGCTGGTGCCGTACGTGCAGAAGGTCTCAGAGGCCTGTCAGTTCCCGGTCGCGCGGAACCATCCGCTCTCGGGCTCGGATGCGTTCCGCACCGCGACGGGTGTTCACGCCGCGGCGATCATCAAAGCCAAGAAGCACGGCAACGAGCGGCTGGCGGACCGCGTCTACTCCGGCGTTCCCGCGGGCGAATTCGGGCGCGAGCAGGAGATTGAGGTCGGCCACATGAGCGGGATGAGCAACGTCCGCTTCTGGCTGGAGCTTCGAGGGATTCCCCAGACGGAAGAGCTCTGCAAGGGCATCCTCAGCCGCGCCAAGTCCTGTGCGTGGACCCTGACCGAAGAGGAGATCCTCGAGGTCGTCCAGTCCCATGGAGTGACGTTGCCGAACAATGCAACTTTGGCTAAAGACTCGCAGGTCGGCACGCATCGGTCTTCACGGGGGTAGGTTCATGGGCGCCACGCCTGCGTTTACAGGCATCAAAGTCTTCTCCACCACGCTGGCGCGCGACCGCGAGCAGATGGGTGAGACGATCACCAAGTGGCTGAGAGAGAACGCCGCCTGCGAGATCGTCGACAAGGTCGTGACTCAGTCATCGGACAAAGAGTTCCACTGCCTGACCGTGACGCTCTTCTACCGACAGCGTTAGTCTTCGGTTCATGCGACCGATGAGATCAATGGGCGGGCCGGGGCTGTCGTTCGACACCGCCGCGGCAAAGCTGGCTGTCGGCATCGTGGTGATGTCCGTTCTCTACGGGCTGACCAAGGGATCTTTCGGTCCACTCCTGTTGCTGCATCCGGGGTTGGTGACGGAGCAGCTCATGCTCTGGCAGCCGGTCACGTACTCGCTGATTGCGGTAGACCCCTTGGGAGTCATTTTTGGCGCGTTGATCGCCTGGCAGATGGGCGGTGGGCTGGAAATGACCTGGGGAACGCGACGAACCTTGTTGTTCGCTTTCGGCGTTACCTTGGCCGCCGCGGTGCTGACGGTCCTGCTCTCCCTGTTGTTGCTGCCGCTGTCTCAGATTCCCCATCCAGGCGCCATGGTCCTCACCGGAAGTTTGTGGGTGGCCTACGGGCTTTCGTTTGGGAGCCGCCAGACGAATTTTTGGGGCGTGCCCCTGAGCGGGAACGTTTTCGCTCTGATCGGCGCGGGCTTCACGTTCCTTCAGGGCGTCTTCTCAAGCTTCTGGATGATCGTTCCGGAAGCGCTCGCTCTGGGGATGACGTTCTTGTACGTCCGCGGTTACTCGCCCGGGTTGCTCTGGACGCGCTTCCAATCCTGGCGCTTGCGTGGACAGCTCAAGTCGCGTTCCAAGCACCTCAAAGTGATTGGCCGGGACCGCAACATCCGCGGCGGTTCAGACGACTTCATGCACTAGCTGTTCAGCTCGCCCGGCGACGTGACGGATCTCAGGCAGTCGCGGCCATGCGCCGGAACGACAAGAACGTGTTGAGCGTCGCTCGGTCCACGGCGCCCATCTCTTCCGAGAGAAAACGCACGCCCACGCCCCTCGTAGAACCATGACCATCGCGATCGACCCGTGCGATTCGGCCGACCAGCGTGCAGTAGCGCGGACCATCCAAGTACGGGAGCGCCAGCGCGACGCGGACCTGCGTTCCCTCCCGAGTGAGCTCACGCGTGCGCAAGTAGAGCCCC
>JBQTKE010000243.1:0-6961 GCA_052386435.1 Myxococcaceae bacterium | reverse complement strand
GACCTGCGCCGCGAACGCCTCGTGCATCTCAATGAGATCAAGCTCGTTGAGCTTCAAGCCCGCCCGCTGCAGAGCGAGGGGCACCGCGTAGGCAGGTCCCTGCAGCAGCTGATCCGCCGGATCCGTGGCGGCATACGCGAATGAGCGCAGATAGCCGAGCGGCGTAAGACCGCGCGCCTTGGCCCGCTCTTCGCTCATCAGCAGCACCGCCGCCGCGCCGTCCGTCAGCGGCGACGCGTTGCCCGCGCTGACCGTGCCGTACTTCTTGTCGAACACAGGCTTAAGGCCGCCCAACGCGTCCAGGCTCGTATCGGCGCGCACGATGTTGTCCTTGTCGACGACGCTCTCGTACGTGGGCGGCACCGGGACGTGAATCACCTCGCCGTCGAACTTCCCCTCTTTCCACGCCTTCGCCGCGTTGTGATGAGAGCTCAGCGCGATCTGATCCTGCTCCTGGCGCGAGATGCCGTTCTCCTTCGCCATCTTCTCCGCGCTCTCGCCCATGGTCAGCCCGGTCGAGTACTCGGCGATCGCGGGAGGAACGGGGAGCAGGTCTTGACCCTTGAGACGCTGAAACGGCCGCACCTTCTCCGGCAGAGAGCGCCCCTTCGACGCCGCGAGCAACGCCTGGGCGAGCGGACGGCTGGAAGATGGGGGCGTCGGACATTGACTCCGTGCCGCCAATGATCGCCACGTCCGAATAGCCGAGCGCGATGGTGTTGGCGGCATCCGTCAGCGCCTGGACCGACGTCGCACAGGCCCGCGCGACAGTGTGGGCTTCAACC
Organism: Myxococcaceae bacterium; assembly: GCA_052386435.1. GTDB lineage: Bacteria > Myxococcota > Myxococcia > Myxococcales > Myxococcaceae > JBQTKE01. The sequence goes on along the minus strand of JBQTKE010000243.1, from coordinate 6,176 downwards.
TTTCGCGGCAACCCCGCCGCAATCACCACCTCGCGGGCGATGCTGGTCGCGGTGAGCGTGGGAATAACCTGACCGAACACCACTTCATCAATCTCGTTCGGATCGAGCTCCGAGCGCTGCACCAGCTCCTGCACCACGATGCGGCCCAAATCGAGCGCAGTCAGGGAAGCAAACGGCCCTCCCGCTTTCACGAAGGGCGTGCGAAGACCCTTCACGACGGCCACACGGCGGTGACCATTTTTCTGAGGCATGGCGATTCTCCAAGGCGGACGAAAAAACCGAAAGCCGGCGGAACCTAATGGCGCTGCCGCGCCGCGTCAACGAAAACTGATTCCCGAATCAAAGCAGAGCCGGGATAGAGGATTGTCACCTTGGAACCATCCATCGGGAGTCCAGTGCTATGGGCGGGCTTCATCGGCTTCGTGCTGCTGATGCTGGCGCTGGACCTAGGGGTGTTTCACCGGAAGGCGCACGCGGTGGGCTTCAAGGAAGCAGGGCTGTGGAGCCTGGCGTGGGTCAGCCTGTCGCTGACGTTCAACGGTTTGATCTGGTGGCGCTTCGGAGGGCTGCCTGCGATCGAATTCCTCACCGGCTATCTGATTGAGAAGTCGCTGAGCGTAGACAACATCTTCGTCTTCGTCTTGGTCTTCTCTTCGATGCGCGTGCCGGCGCTGGAGCAGCACCGGGTGCTCTTCTGGGGCATTCTCACCGCGCTGTTGCTGCGCGCGGCGATGATCTTCGCCGGCGTGGCGCTGTTGGAGCGCTTCCACTGGCTCATCTACGTCTTTGGCGCGTTCCTGATTTTCACCGGACTGCGGCTGTTCGCGGACATCCGCAAGGGCGAGCAGCCCAACCCAGTGGAGAGCCGAATGTTGGCGCTGGCGAAGCGGATCATCCCCTTCACCCCCGTGCTGCATGGCCATCACTTCTTCACCGTGGAGAACGGCAAGCGGTTGGCCACGCCGCTGTTCATGGCGCTGATGCTGATTGAAGTGACCGACGTGGTGTTCGCGCTCGACTCCATTCCCGCCATCTTCGCGATCACGCGCGATCCCTTCATCGTCTTCACGTCGAACATCTTCGCGATTCTAGGGCTGCGCAGCCTGTTCTTCCTGCTGGCGGGCGCGGTGGAGCGTTTTCTGTACCTCAAGGTCGGCCTTGCCGCCGTGCTCACCTTCGTGGGCGTGAAGATGGTGCTCGTCCAGTGGGTGCACATCAATGCCTGGGTGTCGCTCATCGTGATCGCGGTCATTCTGGGCGCGTCCGTCGGGCTCTCGCTGTGGAAGAGCCGCAAGCAAGCGCCAGAATAAATCCAGGGAGGCCCCCAGACGCCGGAGGCCTCCCTTGTGCTGCCTCGAGATGTCCCGCGTTGCACGAGACGTCCGCGTTTAGAGGCCCATCAACCAGCGCCTCTGCTTCTGCGCCAGGGCCCAGACGTCAGGCACTGTCCGTTGCTGCCCAGCGCCCCGCATAAGAGCGCAGGTCCTTCCGCCAACGCCCCGCGAAGGCGTTGGTGCTACCGCGAGCGCCCCCGCATAAGGGTCGCTCACTTCCGTCAGCGTTCCCCGCATAAGGGAGCGCTCTCCTTCTGGCGTTCCCCGCATAAGGGTCGCCGTCCAGCGCCAGGCAAAGGGCGCTGAGCTGCTGCCGAGCTCTGCTCGAGGATCCCTTGGCCGCAGCGTCTTGTTCGAAGCCGACCCGGTTGGGGCGCTTCCAAAATCGTCTAGTAGATCGGCGCGGCGTCGGCGCGGGCGGCGTAGGCGCCGAAGTCAGCCGTGGCGCTGCGGGGAGCCGCTGGGAAACGGTTGCCGTAGAGGCCGTACATCGCCCCTTCCACCGAGTAATCGCCCAGCGGAGAGCGTTCACGCTCCGGCGCTGCAGACGACCCACGCGGCGCGATGACACGCACCGACGGCTCAGACTGGAACCGGTCGCCGTAAAGCCCGTACATCGCGCCTTCGACGGAGTAGTCCTCCAATCGCGACCGGCTGTTCACCGTCTCTGGTTCCACCTCACGCAGCGGCGCGGCTTCGGCGCGGAAGCGATTTCCGTAGAGACCGTACATCTTGCTCTCGACGGAGGGGGCAGAGAGGCGTTCGAGGTTCGGGTTGCCGTAGGGTGTCGCAGCAGAAATCGTCGTCATCGTGAATCTTTGTCGATCCGAGCCGCATCAGAGTTGCCGATTCTCGACCTCAAAGAATTCAAAGTCCACGCGGGAGCATGACCACAAGCTCCGCTCCACGGCTGGGTTCACTGTCGACATGCGCGGTGCCACCGCACGCTTCGACAATTTGCTTCACAATCCAGAGTCCAAGTCCCAGCCCGCGAAGTGGCTCTTAGCCCGCGTACGCCGCGTTCAACTTCGCGCTGATGCGGTGAACCGCGTCTACAAGGGTCTTCGCAGCCTCCGGATCAGTCGGCGGGAGAATGCCGTGCCCAAGATTGAAGATGTGACCCACCGGGCCCGCGCGCTTGAGGATGTCTTCAACGCGCTCTTCCAGCTCCGCCTTCGGAAGAAAGAGCGCGAGCGGATCCAAATTCCCCTGCACCGCGACGTCGGGGCCAAGCGTCCTGCGCGCATCGTCCGCGTTGATGCGCCAGTCCATGCCCAACACGTTCGCGCCAGTCTTCTTCGCCAGCGGCAACAGCGTGGACATGCTGGTGCCGAAGAAGATGACGGGCACGCCCTTCTTCTGCAGCGCAGAGACCATCCGACTCACGTAGGGAAGGCTGAAGTGTTCGAAGTCGCGCGGCGAGAGCTCGCCGCCCCAGGAGTCGAAGATCTGCACGATCTTCACACCCGCGTCGACCTGCATCTCCAAGTACGGAATGAGCGTCTGGGTCAGCTTCTCGAAGAGCTGATGCGCCAGCTTGGGCTGTTCGAAGAGCAGCCGCTTGATCTGGATAAAGCTCTTGGAACCGCCACCTTCCACCATGTACGCGGCGAGGGTAAACGGCGCTCCCGCGAAACCAATCACCGGAACCTGGTCGGCGAGTCGAGCGCGCGTCTTCTTTATGGTCTCGGCCAGGAAGCCGGTCTTCTCCACCGGATCCGGAATGCACAGCTTGTCAATGTCCGCCGCGGTCCGCAGCGGAGAGGGAAAGCGAGGACCGTGATCGCCCAGCTCCAACTCCATCCCCATCGCTTCCACGGGAATCAGGATGTCCGAGAAGATGATCGCCGCGTCGACGCCCAGACGATCCACCGGTTGAACCGTGACCTCCGCGGCGAGATCCGGATTCTTGCAGAGGTCCAGGAACGGCAGGTTGGCGCGAATGGCGCGGTACTCCGGCAGGTAGCGCCCCGCCTGACGCATGATCCACACCGGCGTTTGATCCACGGGCTCACGGCGGGCAGCGCGCAGCAGTCGGTCGTTCATCGGGAGCCTCTTCCCCAAGCAAGTTGAACCGCGACGGGCCCTTCCGCGTCGGCGACGAAGAGCGCGCGGTTCGCACCCTCTTCCCAAGTAGACGACCCATCCGGCTTCTGCACCACGAGTTTGTATTCGAACGCGCCGCGGACAGGCAGCGCGGTGTTGACACGTCCTGAAGAATCCAGCGGGCCCAGCGCCTCACGCGGATTCCAAGCGCCCAGCTCCGGACCGGAACCCGCGATGAACGCGCGCTCGCCGCGAGCCAGTGGAACGCCCTTGGAGGAGAATTCTATCAGACGCTTCTTCTCACCGCGAAGCCACTGCGCTAGAGACGCAGCGACGTCGCGGAGGGGAGGACCGAACGCCACGCGCACCGACTGACCCGCGACTTGATCGAGCGGATCGCCGGTGAACGCGTCCGTCCACGCAGTGTCAGCATTCTGCGTCGCCACCGACGAGGTCCCAAGCGTGGTGCGGAGATCCACCCGTGGCTTTCCTCGGTTCACCACAATCAGAGCGGACTGCTCGGGCGCCACGCGCAGGTACGCGAACACTTCTTCATCCGCGCGCAAAATCCGCACCGCTCCGTGTCTCAACGCGGGTTGGGATCGCAGCGCCATCATCTGCTCGATGTGCTTCTTCAACGGGTGCGTGGCCTCAAAGACCATGTCGCCGCGGTTCTCCGGCTCCTTCTCCCCCGCGAGTCCCACTTCGGTCCCGTACTGCAACGCCGGGGTCCCTCGTGCGGTCAGCAACACCGTGAGCGCGTCCTTCACCCGCTGCGTGTCGCCGCGACAGGTGGACATCACGCGCGGAAGATCGTGGTTGTCGATCAACGGCACCAGCGATTCTGGATCCGGGTAGAGGCGATCCGAGCTGAACACCGCGCCCAGCTTGATCGGCGACTGATCCCGGCAGAACACGTCCAACAGCGCGTAAGCGAGCGGGAAGTCGAACATCGCTCCGAAGGCGCCGTCACGCTGCGTGCGCGACAGCACCTTGGGATCGCCGTCCAACATCTCACCCAGGAGCAGAAACTGCGGGCCAAACTTCGCGCGCTCCTGCTGATTGAACTTCGCCCAGAACGACAGCGGCACGTGCTTCACCGCGTCCAAGCGAAAGCCGTCCAGCTTCAGCTCACGCGCCCAGCGTTCCGCGGACTCGCTCAGGTACGCGTAAACCTCCGGCCGTTCCTGGGAGAGATCCGGCAGGCCGTGTACGTCCCGAGTGGTCAGCTCCTCCTCGTTGTTCCAGTTCTCAAGCGCGCCCTTGCGGTGAAACCACTCCGGCTTGGTGCGCGTCATCGCCGAATCCATGGCGACGTGGTTCAACACCAGGTCAAGGATCAGCTTCATTCCCCGCTGGCGCAGCGCTGAGGAGAGCTGGGCCAACAACCGGGCATCGCCGAAGCGCGGCTCGATCTGCGTGAGATCTTCAGTCCAGTAGCCGTGGAACGCGCCGAAGCCAAAGAACGGCGTCGTCCTCATCTTGAACACGGGTGAGAGCCACACCGTGCCCACGCCCAGCTGCTGCAGCCAGTCCAATCGATCAATCACCCCTTGGAGATCGCCGCCGTGGAACGCCGCCGGGTCGGCTGGCTTGGCGGGTCCATCGTTCTTGAAGTTCCCATTCGAGAACCGGTCGACCATCACGAAGTAGAGCGCATCCCCCCGGACGGCCCCGACCACCGTGTTGTTCTGGCCGATCAAACCGGCGAAGAGCGAAGCCACGCGCTCCGCGATCTGCGGCGCCGTGTACTCGAGCGCCTCTGGCACTCGCTCGTGGTCGTACTGAAGCAAGGCCGGGAGATTCACCTCGTTCTCCACAGGTTCGCCTTCCACGCCTATGCGCGACGCGGTCGCCTTGGCGCTCACGTCCCAGCGGTACTTGCCAGAGAGCTGAGAAAAGAACGCGACGTTGGTCTCAATCAACAGATGAAACTGCGCATCGCCTCCCATTTTCTGCAGCTGCCGGAACCGCGCCTGCGTGTCGCGCCGACCTTGCGTCGCCTGCACGAAGCTCTCGAAAGAGATCGGCCGCAGCTCCAAGTTCTGCTTCGCCAGCACCGCGCCCACTTCGCGCGTGAAGGCTTCCGGCACCGGCGAGATTTCTCCGGAGTGCTCGTCGTCCACCACGAACGCCACCGCGACCGGCGTGACCTTCGCGAGCTTCGGCGGCGCGTTGCGCGTCAGGCACGCGCTGGTCCCCACCAACAACCCCCACACCAGCAGTCTTCTCAAAACCAGGCCTCCGCCTCGATGGCGATCATGTGGTGCCAGTGCAGCTCTGGCGTCGGGAAAATGTTGAACTGCGACTGACTCTCGACGAACCCATTTCCGAATGCCGCTTGCTGGCTGGAGTACTGCATTCCGTAGAGCAGCCGCAGCGAAGGACGCGTGTAGATACCCAGGCCGGTGGGGTTCATCACGAAACCCGTCTTGAGCTGCCAGGTATTGCGCTGAGAAGAATCCCCGTACTCCAACCCTCGCGTGTCCGCGGCGCCGCGAGTGCTCTGAAACACCGAGTCGGTGTGCTCGCGATAAAGATTGCCCAACCGCGCCTGCTCGCGAGCGATGGAAGACTCCGCCAAGAAGTGAAGCGTGTTGGTCAAGTAGACCTGCGCGCGCAACACCGTGGAGATGAAGTCACGGTTGTCCTCGCCGGCCTTGACGCTGTTGTCCAGGTTGTAGTGGTGACCGAACAGCACGCCCCAGACCAGGTCCAGGCGACCAGGGACGATCTGCAGCTGCATCTCGTTGCCCACGTTGAGCTGGTAGCGCTGATCCGTGAGCCCCGTCACGT
>JBQTKE010000242.1:0-10599 GCA_052386435.1 Myxococcaceae bacterium | reverse complement strand
CGGATCGTTTCTGTATCCCATTGCTGTCGCGGTCTCGGCGGCGACCACGCTCACCACGCCTTGGTTGATCCAGGCGTCGGGGCCCACCGCGAACTTCGTGGACAGGAAGCTGCCTCGGTCGCTGCAGACCTTTGCTTCGCTTTACGGCAGCTGGCTGGAGGGACTGACGCGGCAACGCAAGCAGAACAATGTGCGGCGGATTGCACTGCTGCTCCTGCTGGACGCGGCGCTGCTCGCGGCGATCGTCATTGGGGTGTCCCTCACAGAGGGGAAGCTCACGGCCCGGCTGGAGGAGCGGCTGGGTCTTGGTCACAGAGAAGCGCGTTACGTGCTGTTGGGCGCGGCGACTGCCCTGAGTCTCCCTTTCGTGGTCGGGATTGTTCGCGTCGCGCGTGGGCTGGGCGCGGCGCTCGCGGAGTTGGCGCTGCCGCCTTCGGAGAGTGGGAAGGTGGATCTTGCTGCCGCGCCTCGGCGGATGCTCTTGGTCACGCTGCAGCTGGCGAGTGTGTTGGTCGTGGGCATCCCGCTGCTCGCGCTGGTGCAGCCATTTGTTCCGGCGACCGCGGTGGTGCTGTTGGTCGTGGTGGTCATCATTCTCGCCATCGGTTTCTGGAAGAGCGCGGAGAGTCTGCAAGGGCACGTGAAGGCGGGAGCGCAGGTGATCGCGGACGCGCTCAAGACGCAAACTCGAGCAAAGCAGAGTGATGACGCGCTCAAGGCGGTGCGTAATTTGCTGCCGGGTTTGGGCGAGCCGACCCCGGTGCGGCTGGAGCGTGGGAGCCCCGCGATTGGGAAGAGTCTCGCGGAGCTGAATCTGCGCGGAATGACGGGAGCCACGGTGCTCGCGGTGAAGCGCGGGGGGAACGAGCTGCTTGTTCCTACCGCGCACGATGCTCTGCATGAAGGGGACATTCTCGCCCTCGCGGGGACACACGAAGCGATCATCGCCGCGACCGATGCCCTTCGAGCGGCGGGAAGCGATGGCGCCGCCTTAAGCTGAAGAGCTCGCGAAGGTCCTCACCGACGAGCAGGAGATCTCGAAGTACGGCTTTGTTCCGACTGAGCAGATTGAGGGGATATCTACGTCGGAGCGGTGAGAAGCAACGACAGGAGTATGTACGCCGTTCGAAAGTTTCGCCAGTGCTGCGCGCGGGTGCTCTTTGTCTCGTGGCTGCTCGTTCGAAAAAGCGCGGTCGCAACGCCGCCGCTGACGCGTTGGAGGCGGAGCCAGGTTTCGCAGTGGCCTGCCCCGACGCAAGGAGCTGCCCTTCTTCACCTGGGTGTCGAAGAACGTTTTCGCGAAAAAGAGTGCACACCTCAAAAGCCGTGCGGGTCCCTCCCTGGCAAACGGAGCAACGGAGGTTTCATGCGCAAGGTTTTCGAAGCGGCAGTGGCGGCTTGTCTCTTGGCGGCTTGCGGCGCGGGTAGCACGGGCGCTCCAACAATGGATCTGCTCGAGGAGGACCTGTCCGAACTCACCGGAAATGTGAAGGAAGGCACAGCCGAAGCGACCGGCGTCCTCAAGCTGGCGAACGTGGCGTCCAGAGAGACGCTCCAGAATGCCGTGCTGCTCTCGGCACAGGCGTCCACCAACATCATTGCTTACCGACTGGGTGACGATGGCACTGCGGGCACGGCGGACGACCAGAGCTTCGACACGCTGGCAGAGCTGGACGCGGTTCCATTCATGAGTTCTCCAGAGTTCAACCAGCTGCTGGCGTACGCGAAGGCCAACGGCTACGTTCCGGGACAGCCGCCCGGTTCAGATGTTTTCAGTTCTGACTGGTGCACCGGCACGCCAATGACGCGCGACGAAGCAGTGGCTCGCTTCTCGGCCGGCTCAACGGGGTTCTACCTTGGGCGTTATTCAGTCATTCAGCGGAACCGGACCTGCACCGAGCTCACTGGCTGCGCCGGCTGGGGCAGCGGAGGATCCTCGCAGCTCCTCGCGCGCTACCTGCCCAACGGAACATATGTCGGTATCGAGGGACGGAAGGTCTCCGTCCCTGAAGGAGCTCTGAGGCTCGTGGTCGAAAACGACTCGACGGTCAGAATCGAGCTTCAGCCGGACGGCGAATACAAGGAGACGCAGTTCCGCGCGCCCATCGACGGTGCCCAGAAGTCCCTCGGCTCGATCAGTTTGACCATCCTCCAGGTAGGAACGTCCAAGTGGAACCAGCCAGCGGCGGTGATCACGAACCGGTGTCTGCGCGTCGGCTTGGGGGGCGAGTCGGAGCACACGCCTGCCTTCACTGAGACAGAATTGGTTCTCTTCGCCACCTACTAAATTAGAGTGGGCGCGTTCACGGCGCCCACGACTTTCTCAGAGCCTTGGCCGTCGTCCTCTGCGTGGCGGCGATCACGACGGTCCTCTTTCAGAGACTGCGCCAACCCGTTGTCCTGGGCTACTTGATCGCCGGGCTCATCATTGGCCCGCACGTCCCTATCCCTCATCGTCGAGGACTTGATCGCTATTCTGCTATGTCATCGCGCTCAAGCGTCCGAGACACCCCTGTCTTCCCGAGTTTCGAGACGTAACCGTTTGCACACAGAATCGTGACTCGGGGTCTTCACACACGGAAAACCGAAAGGACCGTGCGTGCAAACCCCAATTCGCATCACCCTGCTGACGCTGAGTTGTTCTCTCGCCTGCGTCACCAACGAGGCCCCGGAGGCATGGGAAGACGTCTGGGAAGAGTACGGGGAGGGCGAAGAGGAGCTGCGTGTTTGTGAAGCGGCCGCGCCCGCCCACTTCGCGCTCACCGGTGAAGTACTGCTGCCCGACGGCGCGACGCTGGAAGGCTCGGTCATTGTACGTGACGGGAAGATTGAGTCCGTCCTTCCGCAGAGCGCGCTGCTGCCCGCGGGCATTCCGGTCATCCAGACGGGCGGCGTCATCTCGCCGGGCCTGTTCGATCTCCACAACCACGTCACCTACAACTTCCTCCCCACTTGGAAGCCGTCGCGGCTCTTCCAGAACCGCTACGAATGGCAGAAGAACCGTGAGTACGCAGCCGCCGTAAAGACGCCGTACGGCAAGGTCCGCAGCGCGGACGCCCTCTGCCAGGCGCAAACGTATGGCGAGCTTCGCGCGCTCGTGGGGGGCACCACGGCCATTCAGGGCTCGCTCGGCTCCGCGTGCCAAAACGGTTGGGCCCGCAACGTCGAGGCGTACAACTTCTGCGAAGACCGGGTGCGCACGTGGGTCCTCTCCATTGCGAGCTTCAAGCCGGAAGAGGCAACGCGGATGGTCAGCCAATTCAACTCTGGCGCCACGCGCGCTTTCATCACCCACCTGGGTGAAGGCGTGGACGCGCTCTCCCGCGAAGAGCTGGCGTCGGCGCGCCAGCTCGGGCTGGTGAGCAAAGAGCTGGTGGCGATTCACGGCACAGCGTTCGGACGCACGGAGCTGAACGAGCTCGCCGCGAACGGCATGGGACTCGTCTGGTCTCCGCGCTCCAACCTGGCGCTCTACGGCGCGACGCTCGACGTGCCTGCCGCGCGCGCCGCCGGCGTCCGTCTCGCACTTGCTCCGGACTGGTCTCCTTCCGGAAGCGCGAACCTTCTCGCCGAGCTCAAGCTCGCGGACTCGCTCAATCGCACGCGCTTCGGCAACGTGCTCACCGACGACGACCTTTTCAACATGGTCACCCGAACGCCCGCGGAGATCGCCGGTCTTGGCATGCAGCTCGGGCAGATCGCGCCGGGCTTCACCGCGGATCTCATGGTCGTGCGCCGCCACACCAAGGGTCCTTCCGCACGCAGAACGCTGATTGAATCCCGGCCGCAGGACGTGCTGCTCACCCTCGTCGAAGGCAAGGCTTGGTTCGGAGAGAGCAGCTTCCTCGACCGGCTGGGCCGCGCAGGGACCTACGAGACGGTGGACGCGTGCGGCGCATCGCGCGGCCTCGTCGTTCGCAACCCCGGCGTGAGCGAGCACTCGCTGCAGAGCCTCCGCAACGTCTTCACCACTGCTGGCGTCACCCACGTCGCGCCCTTGTTCGACTGCAATCCTTGAAAGCCCGAAAGGCCTACCGACTATGTCCCTCTCACTTCGATTGTTGAGTTTGTTTGTCGTCACCCTCCTCGCGGCCCGCTGCGGCGCTCCCGCGGACTCGGAAGTCCCGGGCGATGATCCCGACGCGCAGCTCTCCGCGGACTTGGGCTCCGCGGGAGACCCTGCGGATTTTGATCCCGGACCAAAGCCCGGCTCGGCCTGGGCGCAGCTCTTCGCGGATGTGCCCAACTACCGCGCGGTGGGTCGAGCGAAAGCCAAAGAGTGGCTCACTCCGGACGCGAGCGGGAGCACGCGCCTGTCTCGCGAAAACGCCGCGCTCGTCGCGGAAGGCAAGGATCCGCTCACCGAGGCGATGGTGAGCAACGAGAAGTTCCGCTTCGAAATGGGACCGGTGCTCTACCGCGGCCGTCTTGACGGGACCGCGAAGGTGCTCGTTGTCGGTCAGGACGCGGCGACGGATGAAGCGCTCGTGCACCGCGCGTTCGTGGGTGGCACGGGGCAGAAGGTTCAAGGGCTGCTCAACGCCATTGGCATCACCCGTGGCTACCTCTGCCTCAACACCTTCATCTACAGCATCTACGGCCAGTTTGTTCCCTTCGCGGAGTCACTCGCGAAGGAGACTGAAATTCGCACCCACCGCAACCTGCTCTTCGAAGAGGCGTACAAGTCCGGCGCGCTGCGCGTGGTCTTGAGCTTCGGCAACGCGGCACACAACTCGGTGCAGGCGTGGCTGGATGAGCTCCACGCTAGCAAGCTTCCGCAGGGCCTCGTCTGGGCGAAGATGCTTCACCCGGGCATGGCGGGCATCGGCTTTGATCCCCAAAATCCGGACGGCAATTCAGAAGCGTTGAAGGAGGTGCGGGACAGCTTCACCCGCGGTTGGGAGCGCATCTGGAAGGCGCGCACCAACAACCCGGGCTGGCTTCAGTCGGATCCCGATGGTCGAACGACGCAGGGCGCAAGCTTCAGCTACGTGAACGCGCCCGTGCCGTTCCGCGACCTGCCGTATGGCCGCCTCAACGTGCTGGGTCGGGGCGGAACGATGAGCGAGCGCGGCAACTCGCGGCGCGTCCAGCTACGCTCTCCGAACGGCGTGCGCTACGAGCCTCCGTCGCTCTCCATGCCCTTCAGTCCGCGTCAGAGCGCGAGCGGCTTTACGAAGGCGCTCCCCAGCGAGCTCTCCTGGGAGCCGCCGAAGCACCAGCCGGCGACGCGGCATGATCCGGGGCCGTCCGCGTCCTGGGTTTCGCTCTTCGCCCAGACCCCGAGCCAGCAGCAGCTCGCCACCGAAGCGGGCATCTCGGTCGAGAATGATTTTGATCAGCCTATCTGGTACCGCGGCCGTCTCGAGGGCGCGAAGGTGCTCGTGCTTGGCGAAGACACCTCGATGGACAGCTTCGTCGCCGGTCGCGCCTTCACCGGTGACGACGGGCAGCACCTGAACGAGCTGCTCGCCCGGATGGGCGCGACGTCCTACACGCTCTTCAACGTCTACCCGTACGCGCCGGGGCGGCTGAGCCGCGCGCAGGTTGCCCAGCTCTCCGTCGCGCCGTCGCTCGTGGCGCACCGTCAGCAGCTTCTCGCGAAGCTCCTTGGCACTAACACGCCTGTCCTTGTGCTCACCGTCGGCAAGCTCGCGAACGACGCGTTCGCTCCCCTCGCCGCGCAGCACTCGGCCACGACGTGGATCTCGCTTGCCCATCCGAAGGCCACGAACGCGTTCGAGACGTGGAACGCCGGGCTCACCGCGGTGCAACCAAAGGCCGCGACGTTCGGCTTCAGCGGTGGAAGCTTTGCCGCGTACGCGAAGACCACGTTCGAAAACGCGCGTCGCCAAATACCGCGTGAAGACCTACCGTACGGCACGCCGCTGTGGATGGGTACGAGCGGAGATCTCACGCAGCAGCCGTCCGCCTCGTGGATCTTCTGGAATGCACCCTACTGGGTGAGCGACGAAGCGGTGGGCGGATGACGCGCGCAGTCCGAAAGCTGCTCCTCGTCGCCCCGCTCTGCGGGGGGCTCTGGGCGTGTGGCCCTGGGCCCACCCTAGGGGGGGATGAGCTGCTTGGCGAAGAGTCGGAGACGCTGCGGGTCTCGCTGCCGAAGCTCTACACCCAGCAGACGACGGACAACGCGTTCTCCCGCGGGGACGCGGTGTTGTTCGCGAGGGCGGTGAACCAGAACGGCGCGCGGCCGCAGGACTTCACTGCCGCGCGCAAGGTGGTGGACCGCTTCTCGGGCGGAAACGACGGGACGGTGAAGGACGTCGGCGGTGTCACGGCGCTCAAGCGCTTCCTCTCCTCGCCCGCGGAGCCGCTCACTCCGTTCGATGTGTCTTACGTGGACCCGTTCGTGCGCGATGACATCCGGCCACAGGTGATCTCGGTCATTGCGTCTGCGAAGAGGTCACTCGACCTCGCCATCTTCGAAGTCAAAGACGAGCCCGTCATCGGCGCGCTGGAGGAGGCGGTGGGGCGCGGGGTGAAGCTTCGCATCGTCACGGACAACAACTACTTCCGAAGCGACGAGGCACAAGCAGAGCTCGACCAGCGGGTGTCGCTCAAGGGCAGGGCGGTGGAGCTCTACAAGGCCATCCGCGCGCTCATCCCTGCGCCGGGCGCCGAAGTGGAGGCGATGCTCTCCCAGACGGAGGCGCTCGAGAAAGACCTCACGCAGCAGGATCTGCTCTTTCCTCCCGCGCTGCGCATCAGTCTTGATGCCGCGCGGACGTATTTGCTCACGGTGAGGGGCGGCGCGAAGCCGTCGAAGGATTCCCTGCGCTCGGAGCAATCGCATCTCGACGATGAGCTGCGTTGGGAGGAGACGCGCGCGAAGTTCAAGCCGGCGTACAACCGGCTCGTCGCCGTGGGCGCTGTCGTTCGCAACGACACGACTTCCGCGCTCTCGCACAACAAGTACCTCGTCGTGGATTCGCGTCGTGTGTGGACGGGTTCGTACAACCTGCAGGGCCTCAAGAGCACCCAGCCGGCGTTTCTCGGGCTCGACATGACGGCAGACAACGCGCTCGTCATCGACTCCACGGAGCTCGCGAAGGTCTTCACCGACGACTTCGAGGAGATGCACGCGGGACGTTTTCAGAAGGCGAAGCTGGGTGGATACGGAGGGACGCCCCTGTGGATCGACAGCGTGCGCGTGACGCCCTACTTCTCTCCCACGGACACGCCGGCGGAGAAGCTCGCGGACAAGCTCGAGTCCTCGGCCAAGGCCCGCGCCGCGGTGCCGGTGTCGAGACGCCGTCCCATGGTCGTTCGGATGGCGGCGTTCTCCGCGTTTGCCAACGGGACGGAACGCGTACTCGACGCGCTCGTTCGACTCAAGCGCTTGGGCGCGGATGTCGAAGTGCGGCTTGACGGGATGACCGCAACCGCGAGCGGGTCCTCGCTGTGGAAGCTGCGAGACGGGAACGTGCGCGTCGACATCACGCGCTGGGAAGTGATGATGCACCACAAGTTTCTCTCGGTGCAGGACGGCGACGACGGCTTCGTCTGGACGGGCTCCGCCAACTTCACGCGGCCGGGTTCCGAAGAGAACGACGAAAGCGTGTTGCTGCTCGAATCTCCCGAGCTGGCCGCGGCCTATGAACAGATCTACAACTCACTCACGGATGACCTGAAACAATGAAGACCCGACTGCTCGCATTGCTCACGTTGACGCTCTTCGCCTGCGCCGCGCCTCCCATCGGAGTGGAAGAGGATTGGACCGAAGACGGCGAACCGCTCAATGATCTCGCGGAGGCGGAGAGCGCGCTCACCGTGGATCCTGCTCTCCTCGCGGCCGCAGAGGCCAACCTCACGCGGATTGCCAAGGACATTGATGCGGCCCACCTCGCCGTGTACCGCTACGACGGCACGGACGTGAAGCAGTTCCTTACCGCGCTGAAGACGGAGTACGGCAGCAAGTACCCGGAGCTCTATCTGCGCAAGCTTCAGGTGCTCGCGTCCATCGCCTTCGTGAACGCCCCCACCTTGATGCCGCCCGCATCCGGTCGCCGCACGGTGTTTCACGGACTCAACGAGGTGCAGTACAGCCGGCTGCAGCGCGCGGAGGATGCGGTATTTGCCCAGCTCGTCTCCGAGAACGGCGGCCGCTTGAGCGGCGTGCCTCCCTTCTCTGTCTGCGAGACGCGCTATCTCATCGACGCGTACGTGAAGGGCGCCCGGGCAAACGCGTCCATGGTGTTCAACACGACGACCTGGAACGAGTACCGTATGGGTTACCGCGCGTATGCGAACAGCTGCCCGAAGGCGGATCTTGAGGAGTGGTACAACTTCCGCGGGCTCGGCAAGCTGCGCCCGAGCTGGCTCGAAGCGAACGTGATGGACCGCTACCTGCGCCGCTTCCGTCAGAGCTGCTCGTCGAATGACCCCCAGTGCACCGAGTACAAGGCGGGGCCTCTCGCGTTCCGCGCGAAGATGAACGCGGAGCTGGGACGGCGCATGTTGCTCTATCCGTCCTCACAGCAGGTGCTGCTCGCGAATTACGATGCCCCAGCTGTCCTCGTTCCGGATCGCAACGGCGACGGGGTGGGAGAGCTGGTGAGCGGCTCCAGCACGCTCGTCGACGAGAGCGGCGCCACGCAGAAGGTGGTGGTGCAGTCCACGGGCAGCTTCACGGGGGAGCTCAATGTGCTGATGGGGAAGGCGCAGGCGGACGCAGCGGTGATGACCGGGTTTGATCCTTCGGTGGATCTTGCGCGCGCGGACTTCGGGCTCCTGCGACTCGTAACGGATGGCAGCGGCTGCGCAACGGCTCAGCCTGGGGGTAACACCTGCCCGCTGCTTCAGCGGTTCAACGTGATGATCAACCGCCACGAATCGTTTTACGACACGTACACCTCGCTCTATCCCAACTCGAAGAACCTCGGCGCGCAGCCGTCGCCGCTCACTGCCTGCTCCATCACCCTTGCCGCCGCGGACAAGTGGGCGCGCATGTCACCCGTCGGCACCCAGGGGTTCGTCTATGTGATGCGCGTGCCGTTCCGTGAAGTACTCGCGGGTCACCCGATGCGGGTCGCCACCGGCGCTGTCCCCGCTGTGACGCCGGTCAGCGCGCTCTACGACGGCTCGGCCACGCTCGACTTCAGCAAGGTCTGGCTCGACATCGCTTCGCTCTCCAAGAACCTGTTCTCGGACGAGCACGAGATCTCGAAGTACGGCTTTGTCCCGGCTGAGCAGATTGAAGGGATGATCTACGTCGGAGCGGTGAGCCCGTAACGGTTTCGTTCAGCGAAGTCGAAGCCCTCTCACCGAGAGCCAATCAGTCTTTGAGCTCTTGCCTCTGGATGTATTGCCGCGCCCGTTTCGCGAAGGTGCCCAAGCGGTTGATGACCGTGCGTCGCGAGATGCCCAGCGTCTGCGCGACCACGGCCTGCTCCATTCCGTCCACGTAGTGCAGCAGAGCGGGCGCGCGCAGCTGTTCCGGCGAACGCATCACCACCCGCAATGCAAGATCCCGATCCAGGTGCGCGGGCTCGGGATGGTCACCCGCGGCTTCGGGAAGCTCCGCCACCGGCTCCGCATGGCGCGCGCTGTCCCGCAGTTGATTGCGACAGTAGTTGGTGGAGATTCGGTGCAGCCACGCCAACGAAGCAGCGTCGTTGGGTGCGCGGTCGAGGTGACGAAGGACGCGAAGGAACACCTCTTGGGTCGCGTCATCGGCCGCCGCGTTGCTCTTCAGCAGGCGCCGGCAGCGCGAAAAGATGACCGGACCATATTTTCGATAAAGGGCCTCAACCCACTTCTCATCCATGACCGAATCCGAAGGCTAGAATCGGCTGAGTTGTCGGGCTCCCCATTTTGTTGTTTCGGTTCGTTCCAGTTGGGCCGCCCACGCGTGTGCTCACTGTCGCAAGGGGAATTGACGTCTGCGGAGCAGGTCACAGTGAATGCAAACGCTTACGTGTGAAACGCGCGAGCTTCCGCCCAGGGGCCCGTTGGCAATACCGACGCCCCAGCGATTCACTTGTTCTTTCGCTCACCGTCGCCACCAGCTCACGTGCAAGGGATTCTGGACGAGCGTTGACCTGACGTAGGCTGAGTCCGTGGACTCGGTCGACCAGCGCGAACTTTTGAGACAGGCGTTCCCAAGCTACGGCCCAGATTGGGACGGGGCGATCGAATGGGGCATCGACGTGTCGCTTCTTGAGCGCAACCTTCAGCTCACTCCGACAGAACGCATTGAGCAGTTGCAGGCGATGCTGGATTTCGTCGAGCAGGTAAGAAAAGGCGGCGAAAGCAATGGCTCAAAACAACGCTGAGCTTCTTGCCTTGCTCTACGGTGCGTCGGTTGAGTTCGTGATTATCGGGGGCGTCGCCGCCGTCGCGCACGGGGCCGGAACGGTCACCTACGACTTCGACATCACCGCGCCGTTTACGGTCGAGAATCTTCGAAAGCTCATGAGCGCGCTCGCGCCATACGAACCTCGAGACGGAAAGACCGTGCAAAGGCTTCGCGTGGAGAAGTCGCCTGAAGAGCTGTCGCAGTTCAAGAACCTCTATCTGGAAACAAAGATGGGTGCAGATCTCTGTTTTGTAGCGAGATCACGCAGCATTCCTCCGAGC
>JBQTKE010000241.1:0-4454 GCA_052386435.1 Myxococcaceae bacterium | reverse complement strand
ATCGAGTTCACCTGTCAGAAGTGCGAAGCGAGCTTCGAGCTGGACGCGCAAGATCTGATCGACGGCGCGGAGAAGCTCGCATGCCCGCACTGCGAAGCGAAGTGCCCGGCCAATCTGGCGGAGGACTTCATTTCGGCCCTCACCGAGATGCGCGCGCAGGTCGGCACGCTGGGGAAGAAGTTCGGGGTCAGCTTCACGGTGGACTCGGAGGACATCGCCGACGAGATCGCGTCCAAGGACGAGGACGAGGACGAAGACGAGGCGGATGACGACGAGGATCTCGAGGACGACGCCGACGAAGATGATGACGATCTCGACGATGATGATGATGACGACGACGACCTCGACGATGACGAGGAAGAGCTCGACGACGAGGACGCCAGCGACCGCTGAGTGTTAGGTGGTCATCTCTCTGTAAGCAAGCAGGCGGGTCGCCTGTAACGCGCCTGGACTGGCTCCTGAGGTCGGGACGCCTACCTTTCTCGGGTGAGCCCCCCAGAACCACGCTGGCAGCTCTTGGGATCTCCCTGGCGGCAGCGGCCCGCCTCGCGCGGCACCTTCTGAACAGCAGGAGTTCTCGCTCTAGGAGCTCGCGGCGAGCCCTTGCGCCCCCACTTAGGGCGCCGGCATCACTGCCGCGAGACCACCTAAAAACGCGATAAACGCGGCGATGATGAGGCAAGCCAGTACGAAGTGGGCATAGCCCAGAATCAGGCCCGCGGTGGCCAGCCCGTCTCCGCCCTTCGTACCGAAGGATTCTCGGATCTCTTTCTTGGCCATGTGGCCGGTGATGATGGCCGCGATCGCGCCGAACACGGGGAGCGCGAAGTACGAAGTGATCCCAGCGACGAGGCTGACCAAGGCCAGGTTGCTGGCGGGCGGGTGCGACGGCGGTAGCGGCGCGATGGGCGAGCCCTGCTGCGGCGGCAGCTCGTCGATCACCGCTGGACGGGGCGGCGAGACGGACACGGTCTGCGACGCGGCGGCTGGCTGCTGCGCTCCGCAGGATGGACAGAACCGCGTGCCTTCCGCGAAGGGAGACCCACAGTAGGTGCAGTGCATGGTGCCTCTTAGAGCTTCTCCGCGAGGTCGGTGACGCCGGGAATTCTCCAGCGTTCTCCTTGGAGCGCTTTGCTGATCGCCATCACCATGACTATCAGGTACGCGATGCCGAAGAGCGGGACCAAAAGACAGCTAAGCCACTTGAAGCTTCCAAAGAGCGCGCCGAGCACGAAGCCCGCGACTGTTAGGACCAGGCCATTCTTGGCATGCCAACGGACGTAGGGCGAATCCCGAACGGTGAGCAGCGGAATGAGCGCGAGCAGGCTCAGGTAGCAGAAGACGAGCATGATCTTGTCTTGCTCGCGTACGGCCTCGCGCGGCGGCGTGGTCACCTCAAGGGCCTTCAACGGATCGTCCGTCGCCATACGCGAGTCGTACGCAATGGATGATCTCACTGTCAAGACGACGACGGGGCTTGCGCCGCATACGATGCCGCCCATGCGCAAGGCGAAGATCATCTGCACGTTGGGGCCCGCGTCTGACTCCAGCGAGGTTTTGGAAGGTTTGGTGCGCGCGGGAATGAACGTGGCGCGGCTCAACTTCTCGCACGGGACGCACGACGAGCACTCGGCTCGCGTGAAGCGGCTGCGCGCGGTCTGTCGAAAGCTCGGCGCACACGTCGCGCTGCTGCAGGATGTGCAGGGGCCGAAGCTTCGCCTGGGAAAGTTCGAGGGCGGCGCGCTGACACTCAAGGCGGGGCAGAAGGTCGTGCTCACCACCCGCGCCAACGTCATCGGAGGCGGCAACGTGCTTCCAACTCCTATTCGATCGCTCCCGCGCGACGTGAAGCCGGGACAACGGATCTTGATCGACGATGGTCGCGTCGCGCTGGAAGTGATGCGCACGCAGGGTACGGATGTGGACGCGGTCGTTCGCGTCGCGGGCGTGGTGAAGGATCACAAGGGCATCACCGTGCCGGAGAGCGCGGCGGGCTCCACCGCGACCGTCACGGCGAAGGATGAGGCGGACCTCGCGTTCGGACGGAATTTGGGCGTGGACTATGTGGCGCTGTCGTTCGTACGGACGGCGAAGGACCTTGAGCGCGCTCGGCCGTTGGTTGCCGCGGGAACGCCGATCATCGCCAAGGTGGAGAAGCCGCAGGCGGTCGCGAATCTGGATGAGATCATTGCCGCGGCGGACGGTGTGATGGTCGCCCGCGGGGACCTGGGTGTGGAGCTCCCTTTGGAGAAGCTGCCGCGGATTCAGAAGGAGATGGTGCGGAAGGTGAACGCGCGGGGACGGATCGCGATTGTCGCGACTGAGATGCTGGAGAGTATGGTCCAGAACAACCGCCCTACCCGCGCGGAGGTTTCTGACGTGGCCAACGCGATCTTGGACGGCGCGGACGCGGTGATGCTCTCTGGTGAGACTGCCGCGGGGAAGTATCCGGTGGAGGTTACCGCGACGATGGCGCGCATTGTTGAGGAGGCTGAGCGCGACGGGAGTCCTCCCAGCGCTTCTCCCCGCTTTGACGGCGAACGCGCGGTGCCGATGGGCGTCGCTGCCGCCGCGGTCACTGCTGCCGCGCAGCTGGGCATCAAGCGGATCGTGACCTACACGGAGAGCGGTTATACGGCGCGGTTGGTCTCGGAGTTTCGGCCCTCCGCGGATGTGCTTGCGCTTACGCCGAATGAGGAAGTGGTTCGGCGGGTTGCTCTGTATTGGGGCGTCGAGGGGCGGCAAGTCGGTCGGCTTCAGTCGACGGACGCGATGCTTCGGCAAGTTCGGCGTATCTGCCGTGACGGGTACCTTTGTGCCGCGGGTGACCGGGTGATCATTGTCGCGGGTGTGCCTTTGAATGAGCCTGGCAACACCAACTTGATGTCGATTCACGAAGTCTGAATCCGCTACCCTTCGGCGCGTGAAGACCATCGCTCGACCGGGACGTTTTCGCTGCGATCTCAACGCGCACCTGAGCTTCGCAGGACAGACACCGCTCAACGTCCGGGTTCTCGACCTCTCTGAACAAGGCGCGTTCGTCGCCACGAACGAAGAGCTTCACTACGACCTGCGCGGCGAACTCACCCTTTCTCTCCCCGGTGGTGGTCCGTTCCAGGTGAAGGTCCGCGTCGTCCGTCTTGGGGCGAGTCTGGAGGAGGTCCCTCACCGGACCGTGGACAACATCACGGTGTCCCGTCAGGGCGCGGCGGTCGCTTTTGAAGGGTTCCCCGCAGACGAAGTGGGGCGCCTCAAGGGTTTTCTGGAGTCACTGGACGAGCGCTGACGCAACCCGCCGTCGGTTGGGTCTTTTCACGCTGAGCGTTCGCGTTTAGGGTCTGCCGCCGCCATGCCCCAATCGATCGTCCTCACCACGTCCGAGCAGTTCGCGCAGGCCCTGGGCCCTCATCTGGAGCACGAGTGGTACCGCTGCGACAAGCCGCTCGATCGTCTGATGGGCAAGGGCTGCCGCACCTGCGACGTGGAGCACTTCATCTCCATCGCGGACTTCCGCGCGAACGGCGATCTGGACGCCTATGAGAAGGCGCTCAAGCCATTCGAGAAGAAGCCGGAAAAGAAGGCGGCGGCTGAGAAAACGGCCTCGCAACCCGCGCTCAGTGCCCAAAGCGCGCCCAGCGAGCATTCGGTGCTTTTGATCGCAGTAACCGCAGGGTTCAGAGCGTTCGGTGCTCGAAGTCGTAGATCTTCTCCACCGCGATCTGCCGGTAGCGTTCGGTCTTCAGCGCCATCTTCGCGCACTCGAAGGTGAAGTCCCGCGGGTGGCGATTCGGCTCATTCTTCTTCCGCCGCTTCACTTCCTTGCGAATGGCGTCGCGGACTTCCTTGGGGTGGTAACAGAAGCCGGAGGAGAACCAGAGGTGGCCGTCGAACGGAATCAGCCGAGCCTCTAGGAGGTCGCCCTTCTCCAGTCCGGCGATCTGTCGACGCTCGGTGACGTCGTAATCCTTGCCGCTGAAGAGCTCGCGCATGCGCACGTAGCCTTGACCGATCTTGCGAACCTCGAACAGTCCGTGAACGGTCTCAGTGAAGCCCTTGAAGGTGGGGCCCGCGGGCGGCGGCGTGTCGCGGTTGAGCTCCGCGAACTCTTGCGCGGGCGTCTTGCCGGTGGCGGGGCTGATCCGGTCGTAAAGGTAGTAGTCGAGGAACGACGCCATTCGCATCTCGAAGACTTTGTCGTCTTCGAAGACTTCGCCCGTCAGTCCGAAGTACTCCGCCTTGGCGGCGATGAGCTCCGGCTTGCGCGACTCCGCAGTGGCGTACGCGATGAGCTGGTCGAGATGGGTCTGGTAGGCGGTGGGGGAGTCCATGCGCTGGGGATGCGCATACTAGCCGGTCATTAGCTTTGCGAAGCGTTCGAAGAGATATCGAGCGTCGTGTGGTCCAGGTGACGACTCCGGGTGGTACTGAACGCTGAACGCCTTGGCGTCCGGAAT
>JBQTKE010000240.1:0-11742 GCA_052386435.1 Myxococcaceae bacterium | reverse complement strand
GCCGGATGGCCCCGTCCCCAACGAGACGCTCCCTCGCGAGTAGCGTCATTGCCCCGGGGGCCTGCAGCTCGACGAGCGTCACCCCTCCGGTGGGTCCGGTCGCTGGTGCGAGGCTGGTGGCGATCGGCGTCGACATTGTCCTTTCTCGCAAACGCAGAAGCCCCGGCACCAACCGTGGAGGCGATGCCGGGGCTTGAGTTCCTCAACGACCCGTTCCAGTAAGCTCAGGCGAGTATATGGAACATCAATATATCGGTCAAGAGCATTGGCTCAGTGCTAGTGGTTCGGGCAATCCGAAGTTGGCTCCGATCCAACCTCGGATTGTGGCGCACGCGTCCTCGATGGAGATGCGTGGGCCCCAGAACATCTGGCCGATGGCGGCATGGGCGGCACGAATGGCAGTCCAGCGAGCTTCGTCGGTAGGGGTGAGTGCTGGGTCCGTCGAGGTCGGAAGAGCAACAATTTGCCTCTGCGCGAGGATGTCGTTCGCGAGCGCGCGAACGACACCATACTCAGGGAGGGGCGGAAGGGTAGAGCCGGCTGCGATTACGCGCGCGGCATCCTCGTAGTGCCGGATGAACGTTGCTGGTTCCGCCCTCTCGTTTGGAAACCTGCGGTGGAGCGCGTCGAGCTTCTCGATCAGCGTTACGAGCGGATGAACGCATCGAACGTTTCTTGGGCGGTTGTCAGTGAACGCGCCGAGCTGACGCTGCGCTTCCAGCTTCTCGTGGGCGAACGAGGTCAAATGGCACGAGACGAATGGCGTCACCCGCGCACTTCCAATCTCGAGTTGGACGAACGGCCTCATAACGCCCTTGAGGTCTCCGAGGTGCCGCCCGGGGTAGGTGACCCGGATGTTCGCGCCTCGCCACGTCTTGTCGATCGTGTCGGGATCAAGAGCGAGTTGAGCGCCAGGGATGGAAAGCAGTTCGGGGAGGCTTTCGAAGTACGCCTTTCGTTGAGCAGTCGCCTTTGCGCCTTCACTCTTCCAACTGGAGACCTTGGGCAGCGCGGCCACTGTCCCCGGCTCGATCTTGAGTTCGAGGTCTTCGGAGAACCGCTGGATGAGGCCGAATCCCTTCGAGAGGGACGTGCCACCCTTGAACCAGACTTCGAAACCCCCGGCGTGCAGCGCCCAGAGCGTGTGCGTGACCCAGTAGTCCTTCTCGACGAGCCCGAGCGAGAGCTTGCGCTCGACGGCGACGATCTGCAGGAGGTCGTCGAAGTCCGGGACCTCGTGTACGAAGCTCACGAGGCTTTCGCCTTCAACGCTGACTCCGTGAGCGCCTGCGTTGCCCTGGTGCTGTAGCGACGTGACATCTCTCTCAATCGCTCCGGGTCGAAGGCGCCACGCGCAACGGCTCGGGCGAGCGCGGCTGCGACCTCAGTGCGGGATGCGCCCGCCTGATCGGCATGCTCCAGGAGGTCAACTGCAAACCATTCCGGCGTGGGATTCTCGGGGAACGCCACGCGGCGGAGCACGAAGCGTCGGTCGCCGAACTCGAATGTGCCCGAGCGCTTCGTGTTGTACACGAGCGGAGCGGCGAACACTGCCGTAGTGCCGAGACCGAGCGTGTTCCAGCGATCGGGACCCGTGAAAAGGAACGGCGCGCCATCGAGGAACGCGCGCATGAGCTCTTCATCGCTCGGGGGCACAGCGCCGAAGCGGCTGCGCTTGGGATGGGCGAAGAGTCCATGCGCAAGTGGAACGAGAGTTCCGTCACGAACGAGCCGCTTGGCCAGACGGGGTGCGTTCGCGCCCCATGTCGCAAGGTCGCGGGTGCGGTACACCCGACCCGGCTCAAGCTGAGGCTGTGCAGAGGCTGGCATCTGGTATCTAATCTCCGGTAGAAAAAATACAATACCGGCTTCCATATGGCAACCAGTAGTCCGTAACCATTGGATATCACGGACTGAGGTTCGGGCAGCGAACCCGTTCCCCAGGCACTTTGATCACAGCGATTCCGACTGATGGTCCACCGCCAGCTGGGTCATCCAGCCCAGCGTTTCTGAAGGCTGCGTGGAGAAACCGCCGCGCCTTCGGCGTGAGCTTCACCGCGATGGGCCTCGAGCCGAACTCATGTACGGCCGCCTCATTCACGAGAGGCTGCCCGACGTTCCCTTTGGCTGGGGGAGTTGCCGGCGGCGACCTGCTGCATCGCCTCGAAGGCTCCGACCTCTACCTGGCACGGCACGTGGACGGGGACCTTCTCCTTGCGGGCGTCCACGCCGCGGCCGATGGCAGCAGGGACGATGACGGTCCACGCCCAGGTCCCCGGGCGAGAATGGGCTCGAGTCGATGAAGACAGCGTCCAGGGCAATGATGGGGTGACCGAGTGGGAGAGCGCGAGCTCCAGACCCATCAATGGTCAGCGTCTGGACCCTCGGCTCGAAGAACCGCCCGGTGATGCGCTCGATGTAGCGGCTCTCCTTGTTCGTTCCTCCGTCGACGACCAGCACCTCCTCAAGCCAGCCGGCCAGCTCCGCCTCCTCTTCGGCGTTGAGCTCGTCTCCCTCATCGTGCAGCGCGACGAGATGGACCGTCCACGGTGGCTGCCCGTACCAGATCGGTATCGTCTCGACGGGCTTGGTGTTTCAACACACCGACGAACGCGAGCATCTCATTCAGCGGAGCTACGGGACGCTGGTACTCGATGAGGCACATAGAGCGAGGCGCACCGGCGGAACTGGTCGGAAGGCCGGGGAGCCCAACAATCTCCTGTCATTCATGATCGAGGCAGCGAAGAACTCTCGTCACGTTCTTCTCTGCACCGCCACGCCTGTTCAGACTGACGTGAACGAACTTTGGGATCTCCTCGATGTTCTCGGGCGCGGCGCAGACAATGTGCTCGGTCGTTCGAATAGCCGCTGGCGCGTATCAAGGACCGTTCTAGATTTCATCACCGGTTCGAAGGTGATTGAGGACGAGGGGGAGGCCTGGGACCTCATCCGCAATCCGTTGGCTCCTCGGGACGAGGACCTACTGTTTGATCACATTCGCACGGATTTTGGCGTCGCCGAGACGGACTACTTCTCGAGTCGACCCGTCGTCGATCTTTCAGATTTCACGCGAGAGGAACTCAAGGAGCGGGTCGAGGGAACGCCGAATGGGTTGGGATTCTTCCAGCGGCACAACCCGATCGTGCGCCACACCGTCCTCAGGAAGCGAGCGACCCTCGAGGGGCGTGGGCTACTGCCTCGGATTGCGGTCGACATTCATCCGAGTAGCCGAGATCAGTCAGCGCTCTTCGTGGGCTACGGCCTTCTTACCAGTGGTCCCCTTGATGGAGCGTATGCCGCTGCCGAACGGTTCACGGCTCTGCTGAGCCAACGCAAGAGATCCGCAGGGTTCATGCGGAGCCTTCTGCTGCAGCGGATTTGCTCGAGCTTGGCCGCTGGTCTGAGCACCGCTCTGAAGCTCTTGGGTCGCGACGGAGAGGAGGACGAGGGCGATGAGGAGCTTGAGCAGTTCAGCGACCTCACGGATTCCGAGCGAACTGCGCTCGAAGAGGTCGTAGGTCATCTTCAGGAGCGGCCGGTCGACCCGAAGTTTGAGGCCGTCCTTCACTACCTGCAGGGTGAGCCGAGCTGGTTGAACTATGGCTGCATCATCTTCAGCCAGTACTACGACACTGCTCGTTGGGTGGCGGAAGGACTGGCTGAGAAGCTGCCCACGGAACCGATTGGCCTTTACGCTGGAGCAGATCGCAGTCGAATGCTCAGGGGTGACACGCACGTCCACGTTGAACGTGACCTGATCAAGAAGGCAGTGAAGGATCGCGAGATCCGCCTCGTGGTGGCTACAGACGCGGCCTGCGAAGGTTTGAACCTGCAAACGCTCGGCACCCTGATCAACGTTGACCTGCCGTGGAATCCATCACGCCTTGAGCAGCGGATAGGCCGCATCAAGCGCTTTGGTCAGGCGAGAGATAGCGTGGACATGTTGAATCTCGTCTATCACGGAACGCGCGACGAGGAGGTCTATGAGCGGCTCTCGGAGCGAATGCGTGATCGCTACGATATTTTCGGATCGCTGCCTGATGTGATTGAGGACGATTGGATCGAGCACATCGAAGATCTGGACGCCCGCATCTCCGAGTTCATCGAGAAAAAGAAGCGGGCCAACGCGTTTGACATCCGCTACGCCGATACAGTCGATCCCAGCGGTCAGCCGTGGGAGAAGTGCTCGCAGGTACTCTCACGCAAAGACGTCATCGAGAGGCTGTCGCGAGGCTGGTAACAGTCCTGGTTCCTGGTGAGGTCATGCTTCCGTGCGAGGCGGACGAGGATGTCTCTGTCGCTGCTGGAGCTGGATCTCGTGCTCGAGGAGACCTTCGCAAAAGAGCTCCTTGCCGAATCGGACCAGCCGAGGTTCGCCAGGTGGCAAGAACTCTCCGCCGCACGCCCGTATCAGGTCGTCGGTCGGCCATCCCACGAAGCATTGATGTTCGAGGTTCCCTGTTGCTGGCGGTGCCGTCGTCCGGCTTGGCAGGTGGTCGGGGACCTCGAGCACGAGCCTGCACGTGCTCCCGCCGCCGTCGTATCCTTCGGCGTTCTCGAAGAACGCTCGGGCTTCCCGAGGGTTCCGGGCGACCACGAACCAGTCCTCGTGGTGGTCGGGAGTCTCGACCCAGTAGAGCTTCAAGGACTGCCTGACGGAACGCATCATGAATCCCCGTCGGTGTCAGATCGGATCCCACATGCTGGAATCCCATCCCATTCTGTTCCGCACCGTCACGGCACAGGGACGGCACAAAAAAAGCCTCCGAGTTGCCTCGGAGGCCCTTTTTCCCTCGGACGAGAGGTTGTGACCCTGCCGGGATTCGAACCCGAGTTTGTGCCGTGAGAGGGCACCGTCCTAACCGCTAGACGACAGGGCCTTGGTGCGGGGCGGCTTCCTACGCGGGTTCCTCGAGTGAGTCAACCGCTGCCGCGGGTACTTCCACGGGTACTTCAGCTGGGGGACTAGGATTCGAACCTAGATAGCCAGATTCAGAGACTGGCGTCCTGCCCTTAGACGATCCCCCAAGGACCGTTGCTACGACTTCCGCTTCGACTTCGGATCCTTCTTTTTCGACGGTGGTGCGTTCGCCGGAATCACGTAGATGCGAACTTCTTCGTTCGCTTCGTAGATGTTGAGCCCTTCGAAGTTCTTCCCCGATGGGTTGACGATGTGGACCGCCTTGATTCCCGGTTGGTTGATCACCGACTTCCGGGGGTAGTTCGCGGGCGGGTAGACCGTCTTGTAGTACTTGAGGACCCCTTCAAAATCGTCGGAAGCCCGGTACCGATTCTCTCCAACAATCAGCGCCCCATCCGGCACCTGTGCTCCGTTGACGGATTCGGCCCTCGCTCCCGTCGCCAGCAGCACGGCGGTGAGCCACAGAGCGCGCGACTTATAGAGACGGGTAAATGGGGTGTCAAGCAAGCGGAAGCTCATGGCTGAGGGAGGATATGTCTCTCGCTCTCCCTCGTCCATTGGGCTCCTCACGGCCTTGCCAGCGCGGCGTCCACGCGGCGCAGAGACTCTTCGCGTCCGATGATCTCCAGCGTCTCGCCAATGCCGGGGCTGGCGGTATTTCCCGTCACGGCGACGCGGACGGGCTGCGCGATCTTTCCCATTCCTACTCCGGCTTTCTCGGACACGGTCTTGATCACGCCATCCAACGCGACGGTGTCCCACGACGACAGTCCGACGAGCGCCTCGCGGACCTGCGTGAGCAGCGGCTTGGTGTCCGCGTTCACGTGCTTCGCCGCGGCCTTCTCATCCAACGTCACGCCCTCGGTGAAGAAGTAGGGCGCCATCTCCGCCATCTCGACCAACGTCTTCGCTCGGGCGCGCAGGGCGACGATGATCTTCTTCAAGCGATCGTCGTTGGCGACCTTGTGACCTCGGTCATGGAGAAACGGCAGCAGCCGCTCGGCGACGGTCTCCACGGGCAACATCTTCATCCACTGCTCGTTGACCCAGAGCAGACGCTCGGGACTCCAGACGCCTGACGTGCTGCCGACGTGGTCAAAGTCGAACCACTCTTTCATCTGGTCAATGGTGATGAGCTCGTCGTTGCCGTGCGACCAGCCCAGGCGCACCACGAAGTTGAGAAGGGCCTCCGGATGGATGCCGTTCTTCTTGTGGTTCATCACGTCTGCTTCGTCGTGCTTGCGCTTGGAGAGCTTCTCGCGATCCTGGCCGAGGATGAGCGGGAGATGCGCGAACTCGGGCGGGTTCCACTTCAGCGCCTGATACAGCATCAACTGCGGGAAGGTGGAGTTGATGTGCTCTTGCCCGCGTACGACGAGCGAGATCTCCATCTCGTGGTCGTCCACCACGCAGCCGAAGTTGTAGAGGGGGATGCCGTCGTTGCGCAACATCACCCAGTCCTCGAGGTCCGAGTACAGCTTGGTGATGGGCCCAATCACCTTGTCGGTGAACGAGACGGAGCCATTGCCAGGCGGCATCCTGAAGCGCACGACGGATGGGCGATCCGCGGGCGGGTTCTTCAGCTCGCGACAGGTTCCCTCGTACTTGAAGGTCCGCTTCTCTTTCTCCGCGACGGCGCGGCGCGCAGCGATCTCCTCGCGGGTGCAGTAGCAGCGGTAGGCGTGGCCCTGGGCGATCAGGTTGTCCATGGTCTTGCGGTAGCTGTCGAGGCGCTGGGTCTGGAAATAGGGGCCGAACTGGCCGCCCACTTCTGGTCCCTCATCCCAGGTGAGTCCCAACCATTTCAGTCCATCGAAGATTGCCTGGACGGACGCTGGGGTGGAGCGGACTTGATCGGTGTCCTCCATCCGGAGCACGAAAATTCCGGATTTTCGCTTGGCATACAGCCAGTTGAAGAGGGCGGTACGGGCGCCGCCAATGTGAAGAAAGCCTGTAGGCGACGGGGCAAATCGAACGCGGGGACCGGAGGACATGGGCGGGGCGGGATAGCAAACGGGTGATGGAGGGGTCAACGAGCGAACTGCCTAGAAATCCTGTAAGTTTCCGGGCCAGGTTGTTCACGGAGCGCACATGAAAGCCCTCTTGTCGCGAACGCTGCTGTGTCTGGTGGCGCTGATCACATCTCCCTCTTTCGCGACGACGATGCTTCGCGCGGATCTGACGTCGCTCACCAACAGCTCTGACATGGTGGTCCGCGGCACGGTTCGTCGCATTGAGCCGCGCTGGTCCGGCGACAAGCTGCGGATCGTCACGGACGTGGAGCTTCAGGTCGAGGAGGTCCTCAAGGGTCAGTCTCGGCGCTCGCTGGTGATCGTCAACTTGGGCGGCGTGATTGGGGACATCGGCCAGAAGGTCCCGGGCACCCCGGAGTTCTCGGAAGGGGAAGAGGTCATCGTCTTCCTTGAGGCGCGTGGCGATCGTTTCCGAGTCAGCGGGATGTCGCAAGGCAAGTACAAGGTCGAGCGTTCCAGCGACGGAACCTCCGTCTTCGCGATCCCTCCTTCGGTCTCTGATGCGGTCTTGCTGGATCCGGTCACGCGCGAGCCTGTGCAGATCGACACGCAGCCGGTCTCGTTTCCGGTGTTCAAGTCGAAGGTCAAGAACGCCATCAACCTCAACAAGAGGACACCTTGATCGGTGCCGCCACAGCGGTGGTGCTCACGGCGCTGAGCGCGAGCACGGGCTACGTGCGCAGCCGCGCCGTTCCCACGGCGGGGACCGTGGACCCCTACGCGCATTGCTTGTGGTGGAAGAACGGAACGCAGATCACGTACTCGCCGCAGAAGGCGGGGAACCCAGAGACCACGGGCTCCACCGAGCTCGACGCGATCGACGCCGCCTTCGCGACCTGGCAGGCGGTGTTGCAGGACTGCTCGGACGTGCGCTTCTTCAAAGGTCCGCTGATCGACTCGCGGTTGATTGGCTTTGATCCGGCACGCAGCGACAACACGAATTCGATCATTTTTCGAACGCGCTCCTGTCGCCAGCCGGGGGTGGTGCCGGTCGGTGACGCTTGCGACGCCGAAGACACCTGCCAGAACAAGTACGACTGCTGGGAATACGCGACGGGCGTGATCGCGCTGACGACGACGACGTTCGATCGCAGCGGCGTGGTCTACGACTCGGACATTGAGCTCAACGCGCGGAACTTCATCTTCACCACGGTGAGCCCGCCGACGGCCAAGTGCCCCATGAGTGGGCCGTTCAATCAGGACTGCATCGCGACCGACGTGCAGAACGTGATGACCCACGAAATTGGTCACCTGCTCGGGCTGGATCACTCGCGGGAGGAGTTCTGTCGAACGGGCGGAAGCCTTGCGTTCTGCCCTCCGACTCAGGTCATCAAGTCGACGATGACCGACAGCGCGGAGACGGGTGAGACGTACAAACGTGAGATTGACCCCGGCAGCAAGGAGTTCATCTGCACCGTCTACCCGAAGGGGCAGGTTTCACGAGACTGTGTCACCGACGCGATCAACAGCCTGACCCGCGGTTTGGACGGCGGCTCGCAGGGGCCGTATGAGTGCTGCGCGCTGGGTGCCAAGTCCGGCTGTCAGGCGACGGACGGACTGCTGATGGGCTTCACCGGAGTGTTGTCGATGTTGTCGTGGCGCCGTCGCGGCATGGGCAGTCGAGCATGAGTCGCAGGGTCCTCGCGTTGCTGTGGTTGTTGTGCGGAGCGGCCTCCGCGCAGGACTACGTGCGCACGCAGGTCCCGAACAAGCCGCTCTGTCTGTCTTGGGGGGTGCGGGAGTACGTGTACACGTATCACTCAACGGGCAGCGCTCGGACGCCGGGGACCACCGAGTTTACGGCGATGGATCAGGCTTTCGCGACCTGGGCCACGCTCGCCAAGCAGTGCACGGACTTCAAGTACACGAAGGCCACGCCCGTCGCGGAGGCGCTCGTTGGGTACAAGCAGGGCTCGATGGACAACACCAACGTCCTGACCTTCCGCGAAACGAATTGTCGCGATGTCGCGCCCGGGGCAGATTCCTGCTTCGCGGACGAATCGTGCGGCAACAAGTACCAGTGCTGGGATCACGCGGACGAGACGATTGGGCTCACCACTACGACGTTTAGTTTCAAGACGGGAACGATCTTCGACGCGGACATTGAGCTCAATGGTTCTCCACACCGCGGCGGCGCGGAGGGCTACTTGTTCACGACAGTGGGATCGCCGCCGTGCGAGCCGGGTCGTCAGTCAACGGCGTGCGTTGCGACGGACGTGCAGAACACGCTGACCCACGAGCTGGGCCACGCGATGGGGCTGGACCACGTCGGCGTACCGACGTCAACCATGGCCCCCAACGCGGACATTGGTGAGACCAACAAGCGCGTGATTGACAGCGGCTCCGCGCAGGGTTTTTGTGACACCTATCCGGTGGGGCTGCCGTCGAGTCCGTGCGATGGAACTCTCAAGGTGAGTCACCGAATTGTCGCGGTGAGCAAGGGCACCGGCGCTTCATCAGGATTCGATCTGGGCTTGGGTTGCTCGTCGTCGGCCGGAGCGAGCGCGTCCGTGTTGAGCGCATCACTGCTGCTGTGGTGCTTACGTCGCTCAAGGCGCACGGAGCGTTCCCCGTTCCGGTGAGAACGAGGAGCGAACTGCGGCCGTGATGCACTCAACGTTTAGTTGAGCGGAAAGGCTGTTCAGCCGGTGAGCGTGAGCGCGACGACGAGTGCACGGAACATGGCCGACCTTTCGATCACTTCGGATTGACGGCACCACGGCGGAAGAACTTCCCGTCGCCAGCCTTGCCCAGCCAGGTGTCGTTCTCGACGATGAGCTTGCCTCGAGAGAAGACGTGGGTGGGCGCTCCCTTGGTGGTCCGGCCTTCGTAGGGGTTGTAGTCAACGCGCATGTGGTGGGTCTTCGCTGACCAGCGAACTTCTTTCTCGGGATCGAAGATGACGACGTCCGCGTCGCTGCCAGGGGCGAGTGTTCCTTTGCGCGGGTAGAGGCCGAAGATCTTCGCCGCGGAGGTGCTGGTGATCTGCACATAGCGGTTGATGTCGATCCGTTTGGTGCGCACACCGCCGTCGAAGAGCAGCCCCATGCGCTGCTCGATGCCCGGCGCGCCATTGGGGATCTTCGAGAAGTTGTCTTTGCCCAGCTCCTTCTGCTCCTTCATGCAGAACGGACAGTGGTCGGTTGATACCAGCGCGAGATCGTCCTGCTTCAGTCCCTGCCAGAGCGCCTCTTCATTCCCCTTGGGACGCAACGGCGGGCTCATCACGTACTTGGCGCCCTCAAAGCCGGGCTCTTCGTAATTTTCGTACGAGAGGAAGAGGTATTGCGAGCAGGTCTCTGCGAAAGCGTTGATGCCTCGATCGCGCGCCTCCCGAACTTCCGCGAGCGCCTCTTTCGCGGAGAGGTGAACAATGTACACGGGAACGTTCGCGACCTCGGCGAGCGCGATCACTCGGTTCGACGCTTCCGCTTCCAGCCGCGGAGGGCGGGTGAGGGCGTGGTACTTCGGCGCGGTGTGTCCCTTGGCGAGTGCTTGCTCGACCAACACGTCAATCACCGGTCCGTTCTCCGCGTGCATGCAGATGAGGCCGCCGTTGTCGCCGGTGCGCTGCATGGCTCGGAAGATCTGCGCGTCGTCGACCATGAACACGCCGGGATACGCGGTGAAGAGCTTGAACGACGAGACGCCTTCGCGCTTCACCAGGGTGTCCATCTCCTGCAACGACGACTTGTTCACGTCGCGCACGATCATGTGGAACGCGTAGTCGGTGCAGGCCTTGCCCTCCGCTTTCTTGTGCCACTGATCCAACCCCTCAAGCAGCGCGCCGCCCTGAGGCTGAATGGCGAAGTCGACGACGGTGGTGGTCCCGCCGAATGCAGCCGCGCGCGTGCCGGTCTCAAAATCATCCGCGCTGGACGTTCCGCCGAACGGCATGTCCAAGTGCGTGTGCGGATCGACGCCGCCCGGAATCACGTACTTCCCGGTCGCGTCGTAGATCTTGTCGAACGTCCCCAGCTTCGACAGATCCAACCCGATCATCGCGATCCGATCGTTCTCGATCACGACGTCGGCGCGGAAGACGTCCGACGCCGTGGCCACGGTTCCGTTCTTGAGCAGCGTGCGCATGGGGTTTTCCTTACGGGAGCTGACGGACCATGTCGTCGTAGGTCTCGGGACGACGGTCTCGGTAGAACTGCCAGATGCGTCGAACTTCTTCGATCGTGTCGAGGTTCATGTCGGCGATGACAAGCTCGTCTTCGTCTTCGCTGCCGGTGGCTAGGAACGCGCCGCGCGGGTCGACGAAGTAGCTGGTGCCGTAGAAGCGGCCAATGTTCCACGGCGCTTCGGTGCCCACGCGGTTGATCGCGCCCATGAAGTAGCCGTTGGCCACGGCGTGCGCGGGCTGCTCCAGCTTCCACAGGTATTGCGAGAGGCCGGCCACCGTCGCGGACGGGTTGAAGACGATCTCCGCGCCGTTCAACCCGAGCAGCCGCGCGCCTTCAGGGAAGTGGCGGTCGTAACAGATGTACACGCCGATCTTGGCGTACTGCGTCTGGAACGTGGGGTAGCCCAAGTTCCCCGGCTTGAAATAGTACTTTTCCCAGAAGCCTGAGGTCTGCGGGATGTGGTTCTTGCGGTACTTGCCCAGGTACTTCCCGTCCGCGTCGATGACGGCCGCGGTGTTGTAGTAGACGCCCGCCATCTCCCGCTCGTAGAGGGGGAGGATGATCACCATGCGGTGCTTCTTCGCGTATTCGGAGAAGAGCTGGGTAAGCGGACCTGGGACGCTCTCTGCCGCGTCATACCAATTCGCCGTCTGCGCGG